>JAUYKX010000195.1 GCA_030699055.1 Candidatus Nanopelagicales bacterium | reverse complement strand
TGCACCGGGGGGTCGATTTCGCGTCTTCCCTGCCTCCGAAGAACGGTGAGTGAATGTCAGCGTTCGACGGATTCCCTCCCGAAACGACTGAGTTCCTCGTGGGGCTGAGTGAGAACAACAGCAAGCAATGGTTCGACACCCACCGCGCTGATTACGACCAGTACTGGGTTCAGGCTGGTAAGGACTTCGTCATTGCCGCGGGCGAGCGCCTTCAGGGAATCCGGCCGGCAGTTTCAGTCGAGCCACGGGTAAACGGGTCGTTGTTCCGGATAAACCGGGACATTCGTTTCTCCAAAGACAAGACGCCATACAAAGACCACCTGGACGTGTGGTTCTGGGAGGGCGCGCGGAAAACTGCCGTCTCAAGCTTTTTCTTTCGATTGACACCCACGGCGGTGCTCGCGGGAGCGGGCTCGCATGGCATCGACCGGGCGCTGCTGGCCGACTACCGGCGGGCTGTCGTAGACCCGGTGCAGGGTTCCAGGATCGCGGAGACCGTGGCTGCCATCGAGTCCGCTGACCTTGAGGTCAGCGGTGAAACGCTCAAGCGCACCCCGGCCGGAGTCGGAGACGTGACCGAAGCGCAAGCCCGGCTGCTGCGTCACACCGCGCTGTCCGCTTTCGCCGAACGCGAAGTCGGCAAATGGGTCCATTCACCGGAAGTGTTGGACTGGGCGGAGGAGCAGTGGAAGCAGGTCGCGCCACTTCACGCCTGGCTCGTCGAAAACGTCAGGCAACCGGCAGCGGCCTGATATCCCAGGTGATCATCCTGCCGGCGACGGGGCGGAACGGCGCAGTTCGATCGACCGGGTTGTCTTCAGCGTCACGACACTGGCGATCACGGCCAGGGTGATTCCGGCGACGGTGAATCCGATCCGCTCGGCGTCGATCACCAACGCGTTCTTTCCGGCACTGTCGAACAGGATGATCCCCGGGGTGAGCACGCTCGCGTAAACCCAGTACGGGCGCTTCTCGACGAATATGGTCATCGCCACCGCAATGAGAACGAGGCCCACGGCGGACATTGCCGCTGCTGGAAGACCGATGGAAAAGACGCCCGCGGCCAAGATGCCACCGACAATCGTGCCAACAATGCGGTCCCGAATCCGATCGGTCAGGAGGCGTCCGACGGGGCGGGACATGATGTACGTGGTGAGCAGGACCCAGAACCACTGCGTATCGGGGAACCATTCCAGCGCCGCCCACGTGTAGGCGGTGGTCAGCACGCCGATGGTGAGGCCGAAAATAACGGCCGCTGACGCGGGGATCGGCGTCTTCGGAATCTTGATATGCATGCGCCCGGTGACGCGGGTGGCCAGAAAAGCCCCCCACAAGCCCGCGACCCCGAGCACGACCACCGACAGCCCGGCGATCACCCAATGGTTCGTCAACCAGGGAGCCTCGCCGGATCGGGTCGACAGCCCGGGCATCAGGTACGGCATGAAGATGGCCACTGTCATCATGGCCAGGCCGTAACCGCGCGTGTGCAGGAACGCCAGGGTGGCCGCGTTGAGCGCGACGATTCCGGCCCCGACGACCGGATGTGCCCCGAACGCCACGGCCACGGCCCCGATGACGGCGAAGTAGGCCACGAGCAGCGAACTCGCTCGCATTCCCGCGATGATCCCCGTCGCGATGCCGACCACGGCCCCGATCGCCACGATCGGCGCAGCGTCCGACCACAACCACAGGGCTGCAGCGAAGACCGGCCCGATAGCTACCAGGAGCAGAAGAACGAGTTTGATCGACAGCGCGGCCGTCTTCGCCGGTGAATGGCCATTCATACGACCGACGTTAGCGCTCAGCTCGGCGACGACAGGGCGTGTCTACCCCTCGGCAGAATCCGCGAGCATCAGCCAGGCCGTCTCGGCCTCATCGCGGCGCGCTGTAACGGCGCCGAGCCGGTCGGTGAGTTCGGCGACAACCGCATGATCAGTCGCGTTGGCGGCGAGTTCGCCTTGAAGCCCGCGCTCTTCGGCGTCAGCTTTGGCAATCGCCCGTTCCAGTCGCGCGAGTTCCTTCTTCCGCGCCCGCTCGTCGACACGCTGCTGCTTGTCGGGGGCGGTCGACGTTTCGGGCAACGCATGACCAAGGGCCGCACCGGGCCCGGCGACCCGCAGCCGCAGGTACTGATCCACGCCGCCTGGCAGATCTCGCACCTTGCCGTCACCCGACAGCCCGACGAACGTGTCGCAGACCCGTTCGATGAAATACCGGTCGTGCGAGACGATCAATATCGTGCCGCCGAACGAGTCGAGCAGGTCCTCGAGTGCAGCCAATGTTTCGACGTCGAAGTCGTTGGTCGGTTCGTCGAGGATCAACACATTCGGCCCGCCCATCAACAACCGTGTGAGCTGAAGTCGACGGCGCTCTCCGCCAGACAAATCGCCCACCGGCGTCCATTGCGCGTCTGAACCGAATCCGAGCCGCTCGCATAGCTGCGAGGCGGTCAGTTCCCGCCCGGTACCCAGTTCGACCCGCTGCGCGATCTCCTCAACCGCCTCCAAGACCCGCAGCTGCGGGTCGAGTTCCTCCAGGTGTTGTGACAGGTAGGCGGGCTTCACCGTCACCCCCCT
>JAUYKX010000184.1 GCA_030699055.1 Candidatus Nanopelagicales bacterium | reverse complement strand
AAGGTTCGGGGTCGAGACCTGGTGGGTGGATTGCCCCGGACGATCGTGCTCGGGGCAGACGAAGTGCGTCGGGCGTTCGATGAGCCGATCACCGCGATCGTCGACTCGGTGCGTACGACGTTGGATAGAACGCCGCCCGAGCTGGCTGGGGATGTGATGGACACCGGCATCGTGCTGGCCGGGGGCGGTGCCTTGTTGCGTGGCCTGGATGAACGACTCAGGCACGAAACGGGCATGCCGGTGAGGATCGCCGACGAGCCGAAACTGTGCGTGGCCTTGGGAACCGGTCGCTGTGTGGAGGACTTCCACGCTCTTCGGCCGGTTCTGTTGGCCGAATCGAGGTACTAGTCGATGCGGGAGGAAACTCGGGCCCGGGCCGCCCTGATCGCGCTGTTGCTCGCCTCCGTGGTCCTGGTGACGCTCGACTTGCGCGATGGCGGTGCGATCGGCGGAGTCAGGGGCTTCGTGGCGGCTGTGGTCGGACCCGTTGAGCGGGCGGCCGGGGCGGTTGCCTCACCATTCGTGTCGGCATCGCGCACCGTGCTGCGGTTTGGCGATGCGGCTGAGCGTGAGGCGGTGCTGGACACGGACCTGCGTGAACTTGCCGGTGCGTCCGAATCGTTGAAGCTCGGAGAGGTCGAGCGGCGGCAGGTGGACGAGTTGCTCGCGTCAGCCGGTGTGGCCGGGTACCGGGTGGTGCCGGCTCGGGTCGTGGCCTACAGCTCGCTGCAACGATTCAGCTCAGCCGTCACGCTCGACGTGGGTAGTTCTTCCGGTTTGACCACCGACATGGCCGTCATCACGGGCCAGGGTCTGGTCGGAAAGGTGGTGTCGGTCGGTCCGAACACCGCGACCGTCGAGTTGATCAGTGATGCGTCCATGGTGATCGGGGTCCGAGCCGGCGAATCCCAACAGGCGGGGTCTCTGGCGGGAACCGGGAGCCCGACTCAGGCGGTGCTGACTTTGCTCGACACCACCGCTGCCCTTCGCGAAGGCGAATCCGTGACGACATTTGGTTCGGCGGGCGGAAAGCCCTATCCGCCCGGCGTGCCGGTGGGCCGGGTGGTCGGATTCCGCGGTGAGATCGGTCAGGCTGATCGGGTGGCTTTGGTTCAACCGTTGGTCGGGCTGACCTCCTTGGACATCGTCGGCGTGGTGGTTGAGGCGCCCCCGTCGGCTCCGCGGACCGGGTTACGCCCGCCCGCGCCTTCCGCTGTGCCTTCTCCCACCGCTTCTCCCACCGCTTCTCTCACCGCTTCTCTCACCGCTTCGGCAGGTGGTCAATGAGGCTGTCGCCAGCTCGGGTCATCGTCGTGGTTGCGCTAATTCTGACGGCTTATTTGATCCAGTCCGCACTGCTGGCCCGGATGGGGTTGCCCGGCGCGGCACCCGACCTCGTCCTGGTGACGGTTATCGGGCTGGCCATGGCCGTCGGCCCGACCGCGGGCACGGCGATCGGCTTCGCGTCCGGTGTGTTGATCGGGCTGGCGCCCCCGGGGGCGGGGCCGCTTGGGCAGACGGCGGCGGTGTATGCGGTGATCGGATTCATCAGCGGCCACTTGACTTTGGCGCCTGGGCGGACTCCGCGGTCTGTCGCGGTTGCCGTCGCCGGCCTCTGTGCGGCGAGTGTGGTGAGCATGGCTGTGCTGGGACTGATGCTCGGTAGTCACGTCATCTCAGCGCCCCATGTGCTGTGGTTGACAGTGACTACCGCCGTCTACGGATTCGTGCTGGCCTACGTCGCGCTTCCGGCGGTGGGATATCTGCTGTGTGGGGCGGTCGATCAGGGGGCCTGGGCATGAGTCTGGATCCCCGGCTCTCCGGTCGCGTGGGTGGCGGCAGGCCTCGATCACGAGGACGGCGTGACCGGCGGGTGATCGTGTTGCAGGTTCTGGTCCTGGCGTTGTTCGGGACCCTGGTGGCTCGACTTGCCTACGTTCAATTTGTCGAGGGCGGGCAGCACCGGCTTGCGGCCAGTTCCAACAGTGTGCGGGAGTTGGTGACCAACGCTCCCCGGGGTCTGGTTCTGGATCAGGTTGGGCGTCCGCTCGTGTCCAACAGGTCCGCCCTGGTCATCACCGTCGACCGGAACGAGCTTGCTCGCCAGCCGTCCGGTGGCCGTCAGGTGCTGGAGGATCTTGGTCGTTTGCTTGGCACCAGTGGTGCCGAACTGGTGGAACGGATGAAGCCTTGCGGCACGCCGGGGGCTCCCCGGCAGCCGAGATGCTGGAACGGTCCTCCGACCCAGCCGGTGGTGGTGGCCGACCGCGTCTCGGAAGAAGTGGGCCTGTCCGTCATCGAGCAGCGTGATCGCTTGCCGGGGGTTCGGGCCGATCTGTCGCCGGTGCGGGCTTATCCGAAGCCTTACGGAGTAAATGCCGCCCATCTGGTTGGTTATCTGGGTCCGATCACGCAGAAGGAGAGCGAGGCGGCTCGGGAGGCCGGCGACGAGATCATTCCCAATCAGGTCGGGCGATCCGGGATCGAAGAGCAGTTTGACGCCGACCTCCGTGGTAACGCCGGAGTCAAACGGGTGGCGTTGAATCGACACGGCCAGGCCACCAGCACCCTCATCGACCAGGCGGCGCAGCCGGGGGCCAACGTCGTGACGAACATCGATGCCAAGGTCCAATCGGTGACCGAGACTCAACTGCGGGCGGCCATCGATCGGGCTCGGGCGGCTGGTCTGCCCGCGGACTCCGGCGCGGCGGTGGTGATGGATGTGACTGACGGTCGCGTGCTCGCACTGGCCTCCAGCCCGAGCTACGATCCGCAGGTTTGGGTCGGCGGAATATCAGCTTCCGACTATGACCGCATGACCGATCCCAACGGCAATACGCCGTTGCTCAATCGCGTGACCCAGGGTTTGTTCGCCCCGGCTTCGACGTTCAAGGTCTTCTCCGCGGTCGGAGCGCTCGAGTCGGGGTTCAGCTCGTCCGCGTCGTATCCCTGCCCCAGTGCGATAACAGTCGGGGGACGACGTTTCACCAACTACAAGGAGCAGTCGTACGGATCGATCAGCCTCGCGCGGGCGCTGTCCGTTTCGTGCGACACAGTTTTCTACCGCTTGGCGCAGCAGATGTGGGAACGGGACGGCGGGCTGAACCCGTCATCGAAGGCTGCCGAACCGATTTCCACTGCGGCCAAGGACTTCGGTCTGGGGCGACGGACCGGCATTGATCTTCCTGGAGAGTATCGGGGCCGGGTCGACAGCCGGGAATCGAAGTTGGCCCGGTACGAAGAACTCAAGGACGAGTACTGCCGCCGGGCTCAGGAGGGATACCCGGAGGAGAAGGATCGAAAGCACGCGGAACTTCTGCGCTCGTATGCCCGGGATTACTGCGCCGAGGGGAGTCAGTTCCGGGCGGGCGACGCGCTCAACGCATCCATCGGACAGGGCGAAACGGTGGTCACCCCCCTGCAGATTGCCACCGCGTATTCGGCTCTGGCCAATGGGGGGACCCTTTGGCAACCCCAGATCGTGAGAGCGGTCACGAATCGGGACGGTTCCGTCGTCCGCGAGTTCTCTCCCCGTCGGACCGGAACGGTGGCGGCGTCCAAGTCGGCTCTGTCCTACGTTCGCAGTGCCCTGGCCGACGCGCCGGTGGCCGGAACCGCAGCTGGGCCCTTCCGAGGTTTTCCGTTGCGAGAGGTGCCCATAGCGGCCAAGACCGGCACGGGCGAGGTCGTGGGAAAGGCCAACACGTCCTGGTTTGCCTCGTTCGCGCCGGCGGACAGCCCCCGGTACGCGGTGGTGTTCATGGTTTCTCAAGGTGGGACCGGTTCGGAGACGAGCGGGCCGTCGGTGCGTGCC
>JAUYKX010000178.1 GCA_030699055.1 Candidatus Nanopelagicales bacterium | reverse complement strand
ATTCCCGCCAACCCCGAAGATGCCTGCTTCGCCCGCTCGGCTACCTCGATGACTTCGCTCATCCGACCCGCCTATTCACGATCTTCATTCTCCCTGCCCGGCGCCTCCCGTACGAGCACCGCCAAATCATCACGATGGATCACTTCGCGCTCGTAGGCCGGTCCGAGCCGGACGGCCAGATCACGCGTCGAGCACCCCAGCAAGTCCGGCAATTCCGACGAGTCGAAGTTCACCAGACCTCGCGCCACGACGGTACCGTCCTCGGCCGACAAGTCGACCGGGTCGCCAGCTTGAAAAGAACCCTTGATCGAGACGATGCCGGCGGGCAGTAACGATGCCCCGCGACCACACACCGCCCGCACCGCCCCTTGATCCAAAACCAGGACGCCTTCCGACGAACTGGCATGTGCGAGCCAAAGCTGCCTGCTCGTTCGCCGCTTTCCCGCCGGATGAAACATGGTCCCGACCTGCCGACCTGCGAGCGCATCAGCCGCCTGATCGGCTGACGCCAGCAGCACGGGAATACCAGCCCCCGAAGCGATCCGCGCCGCTTCGATCTTCGTGCGCATCCCCCCGGAACCAACCGGGCTACCGGGACCGCGCACTCGCACATCGGCCAATTGGTCAAGCGACCACACATCGGGAATCACCTTCGCCCCCGCGGTACCCGGTGGTGCGTCGTAAAGGGCATCCACGTCACTGAGCAAAACCAGGGCCTCGGCCCGCACCAGGTGGGCGACCAGGGCCGCCAGACGATCGTTGTCCCCCATCCGAATCTCGTCGGTTGCGACCGCATCGTTCTCGTTGACCACGGGAACCACGGACAACTCCAACAAGCGACGCAGAGTCCGCTGTGCGTTGCGGTAGTGAACCCGACGGCCGAAGTCGTCGGCCGTCATCAACACCTGGGCCGCCACGAGCCCGTGTCGGGCGAAACCGGCCGACCAGGCTGACATCAGCGCACCCTGCCCCACGCTGGCCGCCGCCTGGGCTGTCGCCAAATCACGCGGGAACCGGTTCAGGCCAAGGGGTCCGATCCCCGACGCGATCGCACCGCTCGAAACGACCACCACCTGATGACCCTGCCGAGCACGTTCGGCCAGGCAATCCACCAACCGGTCGATGCGCTCCCGATCCAGATGCCCGTCCGGGCGGGTCAGGGAAGACGATCCAGCCTTGACCACCACCCTGGTCGCGTTGGAGACGACTGGCCTGCCCACCAACCCGGTCACCGGCGCCGAAATCGCGTCAGTGCCCATCGAGCCGCCGATCCGTACCCCTGGGCGACCGACCACCCTGATCGGCACCGGCGTCGATGCGCGGCTGCCAGTTGAACACCACAGCCGATTCAGCCGGCCCGATCAGCACGGTGCAGCCAGGGGTCGCACCAAGTTTCCTCAGCTGATCCTCGACTCCGAGACGAGCCAGCCGATCGGCCAGGTAGCCAACGGCCTCGTCGTTTCCGAAGTCCGTCTGCTGAACCCACCGTTCCGGACGCGATCCGGTGACCTGGTAGGTCTCGTCAGGCAGCACCGAGACGACAAATCCCGAATCGTCCACCGGCACCGGCCGAACCGTGATCCGAGGCGCCTCCGACACTTGGGCTGCCGATCGAGATTGGCGAACCAGATCGGCCAACGCGAAGACCAGTGGCCGAAGGCCCAGATGAGAAGCAGCCGATACCTGAAATACCCGGTAGCCCCGCGCGGACAGATCCGGCGTGACGAAGTCGGCCAATTCGCGCGCTTCCGGAACGTCGCACTTGTTCAGCACCACCACGCGCGCCCGCTCGCCGAGATCTCCGTAAGCACGCAGCTCGGCCTCTATCGCGTCCAGATCGGACAGCGGATCCCGCCCGGGCTCCAAGGTCGCGCAATCGATCACGTGAACCAGAACCGTGCACCGCTCCACGTGGCGGAGAAAGTCCAGACCCAAACCTTTGCCGGTGGAGGCACCCGGAACGAGCCCGGGCACGTCGGCCACCGTGAACACGGTCTCGCCTGCTTCGACGACACCCAGGTGGGGAACCAGGGTCGTGAACGGGTAATCGGCGATCTTCGGTCTTGCCGCGCTGATGGCAGCCACCAGACTCGACTTGCCCACAGACGGAAGTCCGACCAACCCCACGTCGGCCAGCATCTTGAGGGCCAGCGAGACCTGCCGGGTCTCGCCCGGTTCGCCCTTCAGCGAGAAGCCGGGCGCTCTCCTACGAGGACTGGCCAGTGCAGCGTTGCCGAGCCCTCCTCGACCTCCCCTGGCCACGGTGAACAACGCTCCCGGCTGCACCAGGTCAGCCAAGGGCTCGCCATCGGACGAGGTCACGACGGTCCCCAACGGGACGCTGAGGATTACATCGGAGCCGTCGGCTCCGTGACGAACGCCGCCCTCCCCCGGCTTGCCGTTGTCGGCCCGGGCATGACTGCGGCGCGAAATGTGCAGAAGGCTGCTGGTATTCGCGTCGGCCACGACGATCACATCGCCACCTCGCCCGCCGTTGCCCCCGTCAGGACCCCCGAGAGGACGAAACTTCTCCCGGTGAACTGAAGTGCAACCGTCTCCCCCACTGCCCGCTACCGCATGCAAAGTGACCGTGTCGACAAAGACAGCCACCGGCTGAGGTCCTCAGGCGATCAGGAAGCGACTATGTCTACGACGCGACGGCCCCGGCGAGAGCCGAAGGCCACAGTTCCCGTGACCAGCGCGAACAACGTGTCGTCACCACCGCGACCAACATTCATACCCGGGTGGAAGTGAGTTCCCCGCTGTCGAACGATGATCTCGCCAGCAGACACCTGCTGACCACCGAATCGCTTAACGCCGAGGCGCTGGGCGTTCGAATCCCTACCGTTCCTGGTGCTTGAAGCACCCTTCTTATGTGCCATGCGAAGTCACTTCCCGGAGTCGATTGACGTGATCTTCAAAGTCGTCAGTTCCTGGCGGTGCCCCTGCCGACGACGGTAATTGGTCTTGTTCTTGAACTTGCCAATATCGATCTTGGGGCCACGGTGGTGATCGACGATCTCGGCCGCAACCGACACCTTCGACAGCCGCTGAGAGTCGTGGATCACCTCTTCACCGTCCACCAGGAGCAGGACCGGCAGATTCACGGCAGAACCCGGCTCTCCCGCGCACCGATCCAACTCGACCAGATCGCCGACCGCAACTTTCTCCTGGCGGCCGCCCGCGCGAACAATGGCGTACACAGATGATCTCCTTGCTCGAATTCGGATGGCAGCAAATGCCCGTAACCCGCACAGTGCCGAAGTAACAGCCTACGACAACGGTCCACTTTTCGGCAGGCCGGTACCCCGGTCTCGATTGGCCCGTACCCGTTACTTCAGCGCGAACCTTCGTCCTCGTCGTCTTCTTCGTCGTCTTCTTCGTCGTCGTCCTCGTCGTCGTCCTCGTCGTCGTCCTCGTCGTCGTCCTCGTCCTCCTCGTCGTCGTCCGGCTCGGGCTTCTTCTTGCCCTTCTTCACCGGGGGCTTCTCCTCCTCGTCGTCGTCGTCGTCCTCGTCGTCGTCC
>JAUYKX010000159.1 GCA_030699055.1 Candidatus Nanopelagicales bacterium | reverse complement strand
ACGTTGCTGGTGTCCCAGTCACCGATCGGTTGATTGAACGCCCACGCGCCCTTAAACGTCTTGCGCATGCTGGTCACTTTGCTGGTGTCCCAGTTGCCGATCGGTTGGTTGAACGCCGAAGCGCTGGCGAACATGCTGTCCATGCCGCTATCCGGCGCCGGATAGCCACCCACGTTGCTGGTGTCCCAGCCGCCGATCGGCTGATTGAACGCCGACGCGTTTTCAAACATGCGGCCCATGTTGTTGACGTTGCTGGTGTCCCAGCCGCCGATGGGCTGATTGAACGCTGTCGCGCCAGCGAATATGTTAGCCAAGTTGGTGACCTTGCTGATGTCCCAGTCACCGATCGGCTGATTGAAGGCCTTTGCGCCCGAGAACATCCCCCAAGTCATTCCGGCGGAGGGAAAGTTCATGGTCGTCACGTTGCTGGTGTTCCAATTACCGATCGGCTGGTTGAACGCAGACGCGTAGGCGAACATCGTGCCCATGTCGGTGACCTTGCTGGTGTCCCAGCCGCCGATGGGCTGATTGAACGCTGCCGCGCCAGCGAACATCCCGGCCATGTTGGTGACGTTGCTGGTGTCCCAGCCGCCGATGGGCTGGTTGAACGCGGAAGCGACGCTTCCGAACGGGTCGTTGAAAAACATGGAGCCCATGTTGGTGACCTTGCTGGTGTCCCAGCCGCCGATCGGCTGATTGAAGGTCACCGCACCGCTGAACATGCCAGCCATGTCGGTTACCTTGCTGGTGTCCCAGTTGTCTATGTTCTGATTGAACTCTTTCGCGCCATTGAAGGCTTGGGAGAGATTGGGCGTCGTGGTCAGGTCCGGCGCTGCAGTTGGCAGTGAGGTCAGATGGCCAGCTGCAGCGAAGTACCCACCCTGGTTGCCAAGATTCATCGACCCCCAACTCGAGATGCCCAATAGCTTGGCGGCGTCAGTGCCTTCCCCAAGCTTCCAGCCATTGAACTCACCCGTGATCGATACCGTGTACGTGCCAGCAGCTGTATACGTGTGGGTGCGGTCGGGATCGTCGGGGCCGGTCACTTGACTGCTCGTGGTATCCCCCCAGTTCACAGTGAAGTCATACCAACTGCCATCGACCAGCGGCAGTCGCAGCTGATTGGCTTCCGAAACCGTTGTGCGATTTGGGCCAGTGGCATCCGTCTTCCACGTCGACACGAACGCGCCGGTCGCCGCACTGGCCGGGGCCGCACCCAGGCCGACCGCGGCCAGGACGGCCACGATCAACACCGCGATCAATTTGGCCAGGCGCCTTGTTCCATGCGCTGGAGTGGACCTGAACTCGTTCGTTTGCATTCCCCGCCACTTTCTCGATCATTCCGGGATCCCGCAGGGCTGATACACCCGCAGTCGACCCCTCCGGTGAAGGTTGAGATGCGATCCCCAACCATTCCTTGGCCGGCAGCACCCTGCTCATACGGATGCCACCCGATCAATGGTCAAGCCGGGAAGGCCTGCCGGCAAGTCACCACTTCTGGTGACACGGGAGCCGCCGCCCGGCTGCGGGACGGGGTCAGGCGGCAGGCGTGATCGCCCAGTAGAAGGTGAACGGCTCACGACCGGCCACGCGGATGCCACCCTTGCCCAGGTAGACACCGTCCTCGACCTGCTTCATCTCGTCGAAGATCGTCCTGCGCATCAGGGCCGCGTTGCCGTCGATGTCGTAGTCGACCAGACAAGCGTCATTCCCCCCGAACTGGGACGGGGCGATTCGCGTGCGGAAACGCCATGTTCCGGCGGGTCGCTTGCCGACAACGAAACGGTTGTACCCGGAACCACCGGTCGCACTCGGATCCCGGAACGCCTTGCCCTTCCACGGCAACCAGCGGCGGTTGATCCACGACAACGGAATGCGGACGCCGATGCCCGGCAGCTGACCCTCGACGAGCAGTCCCTCGAAATCGCCGTCCATGAAGTCGACGTCCGGCGTGCCCGCTTCCCGATACAAGTCATCGAGTTCACTCCCCGACAGCGGGAGCAGATCTTTGAGTTCCACCGACTCTTCCTCTCTCGCCGAGTCGCACTGCGCAGTTCGACGCAGCCTCGTCAACCGATCCTGTTGCCTCCAGGCGAACCGAACCGCCGTCCCGAATCCACCACCAAGAACCCGCTTCACAGCCCAGGGCACCGCGACATGCGGAATCGACGACGGGATCACCGCTCTGTCGCGGGACAGCCCGCGAACTGCCCGTCGAGCGACCGTCTCGGGATCTTCGCCGACCGCATTCCACAACCTGTTCGCCGCCTCGGCCGTCACGCCGGTCGACCATCGCGGGCAGAAACTCCTGCAGCATGTAGACGGTTCCCCAAAGGTTGAGGTTCATCACCCACTGCCAGTCCTCGATCGAGGTATCCAGGAATTCGGCCGAGATCGCGACACCGCACGCCTCCGCTACCCATGATCGTTGCCCGAGATCGTCGACCAGGTCCGCTGCCGGGAACTCTCGCAGAGTAGCCGCAAGTGATCTCGTTTCGCCCGGTCTCGCCCGA
>JAUYKX010000134.1 GCA_030699055.1 Candidatus Nanopelagicales bacterium | reverse complement strand
CGGGATCCAGGTTCAGGGTCGCCACGGACTCGGTGGTGTTGCACTTCGAGAGTCGAACTCGCATCCGGACGGTCGTGGAATCGAATCGGGCTCTGCTGTGGGACGGATGGCGGGGCCGGTTGCCTAAGCCGGACATGGCCCAGTTGCTGGGCGAGGCCGGGTTCGAGGTGATCCGTTGGGATCCGGGCGTGGTGGGCGAATCGGATCGCGGACGGATTCCTGTGCCGGTGATCAGGCGTCACCGGAAGGCCATCCGGGGTTCCGGCGCAAACGGTGGCGAACGGCCGTCACTCAGGTGGGCGCTCAAGGCTCCGTGGTCGTTCAACGAGTCGCGGGAAGCGCCGGTGGAGGCACCGATGATGGTGCCCTGGCACCGGATGGTCGAATCGTTGGCCCAACTGCTGAGATCCGCCGGCGACGATGTCGTGATCGACTCGGTCGAGGCGCATCAGCGTCGGACCAGTGGCCTGGACGAGGTAGTCGTCGTTCTGGGGCCCCAGCCCGGGCCGTTCCAGACGCAACCCGGTCGGCCGAACTTCTTGGTTCTCGCTGGGGCGGACGGGCCAGCTGACGAGGGGGAAGGCGAGGAGGGATCCGACAGGGGATTCGATGAGGTGATCCGGGTTCAGTCCGCTGACGACGGCGAATTTGATCCGGCCACCCTCGTGGAACTTGCCCACCGTCTGACCGGATCGGCCGCCGCCTGGTGGCGGGATCAGGGTTCCCGGATCGGCTTGGTGGACCGCGGTTAGCAAGCGGGCAAGGTCAAGATTTCTGCTTTCCACTGTTCGTCGAGCGTGGGATCCGAACCGCAGGAATCGGGATGAGCCCGAACCGGTTCGGAAAACACCCGGACGCGAGCCGGTTCGTGACCGGGCGCGAAGACCAGCCACTCGTTGGGATCACCGGTGGATTGCTTGACGTCGAGCCCGTCGAGCGTGTCGAGGCCAAATTGGCGCCGCACAGCCAGGTCCGCCGCCTGAGCCGGGGGATTCAACGCCGACCAGCCGCGCGCGGTCTCCAGGGCCAATTGACCACGCCTGGCGGCATCGAGCACCTGGCAGGCGGTGGTCAGGTCCAGACGCCCGTGAACCCAGCCGTGGGGTAGTTGGACGGCGGTGGGGGCGAACCGATGCCCGCCGAGGTGGGAGCACTCCCAGACCCGTTCTGCTCGATCGGGGTCGGCGAAGAGGGCCGCGGCGATCGGGCGGGTACGGATCGCGCAACAGCGATCCCGGGCCCCGTTGGTGCAGACGAGCAGCATCGGTTCCGGGTCCGGAACGGCGTCCGGGTGCACCAGATCGGGTCGACCGGCCGCCAACTTAGCCAGGTCCAGGGCCAGCAATTCCTGCGGATCGGTGAACGGCAGGGACCACAGGGCGGCTGAGCCCGGGTCGGCGCGGCACCACCAAGCGCGGCGGATCTGCGGACCGCCGGCGGCCAGCGATCGCTCTCCCCGATGAGCCCGGCCCGCGTTGCGACGAACCAGCAGAGGTCTCACCTGCCCGTCAGCCTTGAACGACGACACGTGCCGGGCGACATCGGCAGGCAGATAGCTCTCAACGAGGGCGTCGCGACCGTAAGCGCCCGGCTGTTCGACAACCACCCAAGCCCGAGCCAAGGGTGCGGTTCCCGCGAGTTGTTCGCCGACTTCGATCGAGAACCGTGAGCACAGGCCGCCGGGCTCAGGTCGCGGACGGTTGTCAGCGGGGTTCGTGGCCATCAGGTTGATCCGACAACGGCAATCCCGGTCGGCAGCTTGGTCCCGCCGGCATCGCGTCGGGCAGGTTCGGGCAGGTCCACGGGTTTGCCGGAAGCGGACTCGGCCATCGGCTGGCTGGCCACCTGGGCGGCCAGCAGCGCATCTTCGCCTTTGGTGAGGCGGTGGCAACGGACACCGCCGGTGGCCCGGCCTTTGGCGGGGAACGCGGCCAGAGCGCTGACCTTCAGCGAACATGGACCGGTGCCCGCCAGTACCGCCGTGGATCCGGCCACGGTGAGGACCAACTGCTCATCGACGGATTCGATTGCCGTGAACGCCAGCGCCCTGGCGTCAGGGCTGAGCTTGATACCGGCCATGCCACCGGCGGTTCGACCTTGGGTCCGCACCGTTGTCGCCCCGAAGCGCAGCAGGTGAGCGTCCGTGGTGATGAAAACGAGCTGGGCACCATCGGGGGCGGCCCCGGCCCCGATCAACGAATCGCCGGGCCGCAGGGAAATCAGCTCCCAGGTGTCTCGGCCGCGGGGTCCTTCGGTCAGCACCCTTTTCACCAGTCCACCGGCGGTTCCGAGGGCGAGTGGGGCGGCATCGGGACCGATGTTCGCCAAGCCGATCGCCGTCTCGTCCGCGGCCAATTTCGCGTACTCGACGACGGGAGCTGACGCATGGGCCGTGGAGGCTGTCGGTTGCAGGGTCGGGATGTCCAACACCGAAATCCGGTGAATCGTGCCCGCGGACGTCACGATCCCGAGTTGACTGCGCGTGGTGGTCGAGAGGGACGAACGAGCGGGAATCGTCAGCGGATCACGACCCAGTGGTTCGTCCGCCTTCGACTCCAGGCGAGCCAGGTGTCCTGACGAAGTGAGGACAACTACGCACGGCGCGTCGGCGACCTCCAACGCGGCAGGCGCCCGCTTGCTCGCCACCGGGGTTGGAGCGCCTTCGCCAAACAGTTCCGTTCGCCGGGGGGTGTCGTGTTCGGCGGCGACCGCCAACAACTCGGTGCGCACCGTCGACCGCAGGGCCTCCTCGTTTTCCAGAATCCCGGTCAACTCGGCGATAGCGGAGGCCAGTTGGTTACGTTCCGCCTCCAGTTCGATCTGCGAGTACTTGGTCAACCGCCGCAGCGGCATGTCCAGGATGTGATTCGCCTGCGCCTCGGACAGATCGAACACGTCCATGAGTCGGACTCGCGCTGCCGCCGCATTGTCACTGGAGCGGATCACCGCCACGACCTCGTCGATGTCAAGGACGGCGATGAGCATTCCCTCGACCAGATGCAGCCGCTGGCGGGCCCGCGTGCGCCGAAACTCGCAACGGCGGCGCACAACCTCGAGACGATGATCAACAAATACGCGAAGCAGTTCGAGCAGGCCGAGAGTCCGGGGTTGCCCCTCGACCAGCGCCACGTTGTTGACGTTGAAGGTCTCCTCGAGAGGGGTGAGTCGAAACAGCTCGTCGCGCACGGCCTCCGCCGAAAAGCCGGCCTTGATCTCGATGACGAAATTGAGTCCGCTGTCGCCGTCGGTGAGGTCGACCAGATTGGCGATTCCGTCAATCTTCTTGGCCGAGACCAGTTCGCGAATTCGTTCCGCGAGTCGCTCGGGTCCGACGTTGAACGGTAAGGCGGTGACGACAATTCCCTGGCGGCGCGGGGTCACCTGTTCGATGCTGGTTCGCGCCCGAAGTCGGAAACTCCCGCGCCCGTTTTCGTAGGCCTGACGCACCCCGGCAAGTCCGATGATCATCCCACCGGTGGGGAAGTCGGGGCCGGGAACCTCCCGCATCACGTCATCCAGCGAGGCTTCGGGTCTGGTCAGGAGAAGAGCGGCCGCCCGACAGGTTTCGCCGACATTGTGCGGCGCCATGTTGGTCGCCATTCCAACCGCGATGCCGGTCGCTCCGTTGATCAGCAGAGCCGGAACCGCAGCCGGCAGCACCTCGGGCTCGGTCTCCCGGCCGTCGTAATTCGGTTTGTAGTCGACGACGTCCTCGTCGAGGCTGGTGGTCATGGTCTCGGCGGCGGGGGCGAGCCGGCATTCGGTGTAGCGCATCGCAGCCGGGCCGTCGTCGAGCGAGCCGAAATTGCCGTGTCCGTCAACGAAAGGCAGGCGAAGGGCGAACGGTTGGGCCATGCGGACGAGAGCGTCGTAGATGGCCGAATCGCCATGTGGATGCAGCCTGCCCATCACCTCCCCGACCACGCGGGCACACTTGACGTGGCCACGATCAGGTCGGAGTCCGAGCTGCGACATTTGATACAGGATCCGGCGCTGGACAGGCTTCATGCCGTCGCGGGCATCGGGGAGTGCGCGGGAGTAGATGACCGAATACGCGTACTCGAGGAAGCTGGAACGCATTTCTTCGGACACGTCGATGTCTACGATCCGCCCGGAGTTGGGCGGCGGTTCGGTCCTGGTTCCGGTTTTCGTCATGGCTGGGCCATTGTCCACTGTGTCCCGCCAGGGAGGCGGCGGCGACACCGGCGTGTGTCGGCCGCAGGTCCGTAGTACCCGATCGGGCTGATGGGGTGCTCGTCGGACGGCGCCTCGGCGCGGGTGGCGCTAGCGTGGCCCTGTGGCCTGGATGGAGGAGTCGAATCTGCAGTCCACCGGGGAGATACCCCTCTACCCGGGTCACTGGGATGCCGAGGTCGTCTTGTCCGACGGTCGACCCTGCGTGCTCCGTCCCGTCCGTCGTGGCGACGGTGAGGTGCTGGCCGAGTTCTTCGGGAAATTGTCCGAGCGGACGCTGCAGTTGCGCTACTTCACGGCGAACCCGGACTTGGCGGCCAAGGAGGCGGCCAAGCTCGTGGCGGTCGACCAACACGATCACGTCGGGCTGGTGGCCCTGCTGCGGGGTGCGGTGATTGCCGTGGCCAGTTACGACCTTGTCGCCCGGTCCGAAGCCGAGATCGCCTTCACTGTCGCCGACGAGTGCCAGGGCCGCGGGCTGGGATCGTTGCTGCTCGAGCACTTGGCCGCGATCGCCCGGGAAAACGGCATTCACCGGTTCAGTGCCGAAGTGTTGGCGGAGAACAAGGCGATGCTTCGAGCCTTCGGTGCGGCGGGATATCAGATCAGCCAGGAGTTGTCGGAGGGGATTGTCCAACTCGATTTCGGAATCGATCCGACTCCCGGTACGCGGGCCATCGCGCGGATCAGGGAACACCGGGCCGACGTGAACTCGATTTCACCATTGTTGACCCCGGCCGGGGTGGCGGTCATTTCCCACTCGATGAGTGAGGGATCAGTCGCGGATCAACTGTTGCGGCACATCAAGGATGCCGGTTTCCGGGGCAATTTGGCGGCGGTCAGTCCGGAGAACGGAGATTCCGCGGATGTCCCTTCCTACTCGAAGGTGGCAGACATTGCGGGTCCGATTGAATTGGCCGTTGTCGCCGTCCCGCCGGAGAACGTGGACGGAGTGTTGGCGGACTGCGCCGCATCCGGTGTTCGCGGCGTGGTTCTGATTCGCACCAGTCACGACGGCCCGGAGGATCTTGCGCGGCAAAGGCAACTGGTTGGTCGGATTCGGGTTGACGGCATGAGACTGGTCGGCCCTCGGGCGATGGGGATCGTCAACACCGATCCGCGGTCCTTGTTGAACGCCTCGCTGTCGCCGGAGCTTCCCGGGCGCGGGCGCGTGGGTTTGTTCTGCCAAAGCGCCGCGGTTGGCGAGGCGTTGCTCGCCCAGTTCAAACGGCGCGATATCGGGTTGACGGCATTCATGTCCGCCGGAAGCGGTGCTGACGTGTCGGTGAGTGAACTGCTGCAGTACTGGGGTGACGACGAGGGGACCGGACTGATCGTCGCTGACCTGGAGTCGATATCGAACCCGCGGAAGTTCGTTCGCGTGGCGACCGCCGTGGCGCAGAACAAGCCGGTGGTCGTCATGCGGGCTGGACGGGCGGCACGGACCCTGCCATTCGGGGCGGAAGTCTGCCGAACTGACCTGTCGCCCAGAGCAATTGATCAGATTTTCGAGGCGGCGGGAATCATTCAGGTGAACAGCCTGGATGATCTTGCCGACACGGCGGCGCTGATCGCTCTGCAACCGCTGCCGGCGGGCGACCGAGTGGCGGTGATCACCGATTCTCATGCGTTGGGCAGGCTGGCTGTCGACTCGGCTGCGAGCCTCGGGCTGTACCCGGTGGGCTCGGCGGAGTACTTCGACGGCGAGCAGGTCGCAATCGCCCGACAGCTCATTAATGAGCGCCTGGCTGATCCCGAGGTCGACATGCTGGTTGTCGCTCACGCCGCAGGCCCGGACATGCGGGACCAGGAATTGCGGGACTTGGTCGCCGAGTCGGCGAGGGAGTCGACGAAGCCCGTCGTGGCTGTGATGCTCGCCCAGGGACCGGAGCCGTTGGCGGGTGACGTCGGACCACACGGGTTGCCGGCTCACGGATCCGTCCCCGTGTTCCCCGACGTGGAGGCGGCGTTCAGGGCGCTGTCCGCAGTGGTCAAGTACGTCCGATGGCGCTCGGACCCCGACGGCGATGTCGCCGACCTTCCCCTGGTCGAGCCGCCTCGAGCCCACGCCATTGCCGCGGGGCGCCTGCGGCGCCGCGAAGCCAGTGATTTCGATGACCGGTTGAACTCGGTCGAGTTGACTGACCTGTTGGCAGCCTACGGAGTTGACTTGTGGCCGGCCATTCCCGTCAGGTCGGAGGAACAAGCAGTCATGGCCGCGCATTCGATCGGGTTCCCCGTGGTGCTCAAGTCGATGCGGCCCCAGTTCAGCAACGCTGTCGAGTCGGGCGCCGTGCGGCTGAACCTCGAAAATGAACGGGCTTTACGCACCGCGTATCTGTCCGTGACCGCCACCTTGTCGCCGGAAGCCCGAGAGGCGTTGGTCGTGCAGCGAATGGCCCCGCCGGGAATCGGGTGTGTGCTCCACGCCAACGAGGATCCGCTCTTCGGCTCGGTGTTGCGATTTCGCATGGGTGGACCGGCTCCGCGGATCCTGGCTGATTACGGATACATGATTCCTCCGATCACCCCGCGCGATGCCGAACGGTTGATCAGGCTGCCCGAGGCATCGCCGCTGTTGTTGGGTGGCGGTCGCCGGACGGACGGATCGGCTACTTCCGTCGACATCGCGGCGCTGATTGACCTGATCGTCAGAATCGGAAGGCTGGGCGACGACCTACCGGAAATCCTGTCGCTCTCCCTCGATCCGGTGATCGTTCACGCGCGGGGCGTGGCCGTGCTGAACGCCGATGCGCGGGTCGCCCGCCCCGAAGCCCGAACCGATCTGGAGGCCCGAAGGCTGTGATTGGCGAGACGGAATGCGAAAATGCCGCGCATGGCAGATAACGAAGGGGTCGTTGCGTCCCTTCACCGCGCCATTGAACAGGCCGGGTACTACCCGAGCCTGGTGGCCGATTGTCTGGAATCCGGTTTGGGCGGTCACGAGCCTGTTTCCTTCGCTGTCCATCACGAGGCGACGTTCGACCGGGACGAGCTGCGCCGCCACATCACAGTCCTCGCGCTGACGGCTGACCATCTGGTCGTGACCCACGTCGATGAACATGGTCCTGACGAGACGACCCCGGTCTCCACGGCATCGGCCTCGACCGAGACGGTTCGGCTGAACCGGATCGACTCGGTCGTGCTGACCCGGGTGATTGCCGACCCCGCGCGGTACGTGCCCGGTCGGGCGCCGGTGGAGGCAATGCTCACGATCGGATGGGGAGCCGTGCGCCGGGTGGAGCTTGAGCCTGCCGGTTGCGGCGATCCGCAATGCGAGGCCGACCACGGCTTCTCCGGGTCAACCTCGAACGACGACCTGACGGTCCGGATGTCGGAGGCCGCTGACGGTGCGGACGGGGTTGCCCAGTTGGTGGACTTCGCCGATTCGCTCGTTGCCGCAACGTCTGTTCGGTCCGAAGCCGTGACCCGAGAGGGCTGATCAACTTTCGCTGGCACCGAGCCGGTGCTATTCGTTCCGGGCCCCAGGAGCCGTGCCCAAGGCCGCTTCGTAGATGTCTTCGGTCAACCGGACCACGTGGGGCCAGCCGAAAGCGGGCTCTGTATTTCGATTGTGATTCCGGATTCGACTCAGCATTTCCGGTTGAGTGGCCAGCTCGGCCAACGCTCGGGCCAAACCCGCATCGTCAGCCGCCAACAGGCCTTCCCGTCCATCGCCGATAAAACTTGCCGTGCCGGATTCGGTCAAAGTGACAACCGGTAGGCCGAAGGTTCTGGCCTCCAAAGCGGCGATTCCGAAGGACTCGTATCGAGCCGGTGCGATGAAGGCGTCCGCCCGGCCGTACAGACTTCGGATCTGATCGTGGTTGCGCCAGCCGACGCACTCGACCCAGGTCATCTGCCGGCGTTGTAATACCCGCTGCACCCGGTTGTGGTCCGGCCCATCCCCGATGAGGACGGCTCGCATCGGAATCGATTGGGGGACGGTAGCGCGCGCGTGTTCCAGGATGTCGACCAAGGGCCGCATTCGCTTTCTGGGCGCGAATCGGGCCACCGAAACCACGGTGAAAGGCCGGTTTCCCGAGGCTCCGGATCCGTCCCCCGGCGGCGACCATGGGTCGTTGCCGTCGGGTCGCCAACGGCCGAGGTCGATCCCGTTGGGAAGAACCGCGACCGGCACCGAACCACCCAGCGCGCTCCGAAGATCTTTGGCCGCCACGTCACTCACGGCCGTCCACTGGACCGGCCATCTCCGCCAGCCCGAAATCGAGTTGACCGCCCCGAACAGGCCGGCCCACTGGGCCCAAACCGAGTGAACCGTGACCACGGCGGGAAAACCCGCCTTGACCGCCGTCCGGAGCGCCGGCCAGGCGAAGGGGGAGATTGAGCCACCGTGGACATGCACGACATCGGCGCGTTGCGCGACCAGCAGTTCGCGCAGGCGCCCGTTCACGTAAGGGCTGACGGGCAATTGACTGGGCAACAGAACGCTCAAACGGTGGACGGGTACGCCTTCGTCCAGTTCTCCGGGAATGGATGCCTGCCGTTCGTTCGCCGGCGTGGCCGTGACGACAAACGGTTCCATGCCAGCGGCGAGTTGGGCGTGAGCGAGCCCTCGCACCTGAAGTTCAATTCCACCCGTGCGGGGCAGGTAACAGTCGGTCACATGGGCGACGCGCACTCGAATCCTTCCCGTCAGTCACCTCATCCGGGTGCTGACTGCGAGAGACTGCCGCCCGTGTCCGGAACCGTCGTCTTCGTCCATGCTCATCCGGACGACGAGGCTCTGCTCACGGGTGGCACCATCGCGCTGCTCGCGGCGTCGGGTCGCCGTGTGGTGCTCGTAACGGCGACGGACGGGGCCGAGGGTCTGGCATCCGAAGACGTGGCGAGCGGCAGCACTCTAGCGAGGATCAGGTCCGAAGAACTCGCTGAGGCGGCGGCGTCACTCGGCGTGGCCCGATCCGTGCAGCTCGGTTACCCGGACTCGGGGCTGGACGGTGATGCCGATTGTTCGGCCATCGATGGGGCCGAATTTCCATTCGCCCGGACACCGGTGTCGGAGGTGGCTGATCGACTGGTCGCGATCCTGCGGGAGGAGCGGGCCTCCGTTGTCGTCGGTTACGACCGCAACGGCGGATACCGGCATCCAGACCACCTTCAAGTGCATCGGGTGACGAAGCGAGCCGCCCGGATCGCCGGTACCCCGGTTTACTTGGAGGCGACGCTTCCGAGAGAACCTCTGGTCTGGGCGGTGTCTATCGCGTATCGGGTGAGGTGGTTGGTGCCGCAACTCGGTGGGCTGGACCCGGAGGTGTGGCGAAACTCGTTCACCCCTCGGTCGGAGATCACGGATGCCGTGGATGTGCGACCTTTCGTCGCGGTGAAGAGAGCGGCGTTACGGGCGCACTCTTCGCAGGTCACCGCTGACGAAGGGCTGAGGACCATTGATGTCCTGCTCCGCCTACCGGACTTCGTTTTCGCTCGCCTGATGGGAACCGAGTGGTACGTGCGGGCTGCGCAGGGAGCGCCGGCTGTGGGGGTTGGCGGATCACCGTTGAACATCGACGGGCCGTCATGACCGGGCCATCGGCGGACGTTCCGCACAACGAACCACCGCCGCAGGCGCAGTGGCGGCCGACCGGCCTGCAGGTGGCCCTGTCCTTGGCTTCCTTGGCTGTGGCGGCCCTCATGTTGGCGGTCTTCTTCCCCAAAGTGTCCGGCGCGGCCTGGTCGGAGTCATGGGCGGCTTTGATGGGCCTCGGGTGGGGAAATGTCCTCGGCATTACCGCGGTTTGGCTCATCGGATTGTGGATCTACACCTGGGTTTACACGGCCACCCTCCCCGGTCTTGCCCATGGGCAGGCCCTGGCGCTCAACCTGACGGGCTCGCTGGTGTCCAATGTGTTGCCCTTCGGTGGTGCGGCCGGGGTCGCGAACACCTACGCTCTGACATTTTCGTGGGGATT
>JAUYKX010000122.1 GCA_030699055.1 Candidatus Nanopelagicales bacterium | reverse complement strand
ATCCCCGGTCACTCGATGCCCCAGGTCGGCAGCCAACTGATCGATAGACGGGGTCCGAGGAAGAGGCCCGCTCGGATCAGCCGTCGACCGCACGGCTTCCGCGAACATCAATGGCACGCGCGCATGGTTCTTCGCCTTCAGAAACAACGGGTAGCTGATTCCCTGCTCCGCAAGATCGTCAACAGCGGACCGTAGCGCGCGCTGCAGGGCCGAGGTGCCCGTCTTGTGCTGGCCGATGTGGAGGATCAGGTGGGCCATGGCAGCACGATACGGGCCGGCATCCTGCCCGGCCCGACGACCGCAGACTCGTGAACCGGCTGGTCGCAGCTCAAGTACTGTCGGACCTTGACCACGGTCTTGACGAAACTGACTTCGAGCGGAGGAGTATCCAGGCCAATGCAGCCGTCGCTACCGCAACCCGGATTGTTCGCTAAGGGGATCGGGGAGCACTTTCACGTCGAATTCACGCTCAGCGTGGAGCCCGGCGATGACAGTCAAACACTCGAACAAGTCCGACAGGCAATCGGTCAGGCCCGTCGAGCCGCCACCTGGCTACCCGGACCCAACGTCACCTGGGGTTTCGCGCCGGAGCTGTGGCGCAGGTTCCAGCCGGGCGGGATTCCGTCGTCAGCCCGGGCGTTCTCCGGTCTCAGGGGAAAAGACGATAGTTCAGCCCCCGCCACGCAGTTCGACATCTGGGCCTGGTGCAGCGGGCGTTCTTCCGACTCGGTGGCCGTCACCGCCGCCGACATCACGGCCGCTCTCGCCCCGGTTGCCGACCTGTCCCAGCAGCTTGCCGCCTTCACCGCCCCCGACAGCCGCGACCCGACCGGGTTCATCGACGGCACCGAGAACCCGTTGCCGGACGAGGCCTACGACGTAGCGCTGTTCCCGGCCGGCACCCCGGGCGAAGGCGGCTCGATGGTCCTGATTCAGAAATGGGTCCACAACCTCGCCGATTTCAACCGGCTGCCACAACCCGAACAGGAGGGGGTCATCGGCCGGACCAAGGAGCTCAGCATCCAACTACCGGCCGAATCGATGCCGGATACTTCGCACGTGAGCCGCAACACCGTTACCGATGCGGCGGGCAACGAACGACACATCCACCGCCGAAACACCCCATTCATCGAAGCCGATTCGGCTGGCACGCTGTTCATCGGTGCCACGAACGACCCCGACCTGATGGACACCATGCTCGCCCGCATGTTCGGTACTTCGGGAGACGACCTGATCGATGATCTGATCCGCTTCTCGACGCCGGTGACCGGCTCGTACTACTTCGTCCCGTCGATGTCCGCGTTGACCGCGGTGTTCGGCTCCCTGGCCGACGACGACTGACAGCGGGCGGGGTTCCGCTACACGTGGGTCAGGATCATGTCGATCGCTTCCTCGGCAGCGTCCAACATGGCCAAATGACCTCGATCCGCGACCACCGACAGCCGACTGTTCGGAATCAGTTCCGCCAAACGTCGACCGTGTTGAAGGGGGATGACCAGATCGGCATCGCCGTGCCACAAGTACACGGGGGTTTGGATGTCGGCGATATCAAATCCCCACCATCGGCTGAACAGAACGATGTCGTACGCCGCACCCCGTAGGGACTCCCGACCCGAGCTGACCAGATCCTCGATGAACATCGCCTTCATCTCGGGCCGGGCGAGGAACTCGCGGTCCGACTTGGGCCCACACGCGACGTAGACATCGAACACCCGATCCGCGACGGGCGCGGCCAGTCGAACGCCGGTGTGAATGACGGCGGCGAGCGGCTCGCGCAAGCGGGGCAGGATTGGATGAAGCTGACGCAACCAGGGAATCGCTCCACCCCGGCCGACTTTCTCGGGCCCCGCACTGGGACCCACGCCGCCCAGCACCGCCGCCGCAACCACCCGATCGGGCAACGCCAAGCACGCGGCCAGGACGTAGGGGCCACCTCCGGACAATCCGATCAATCCGACTCGGGCCAGATCCAGTTGATCCATCAACTGTTCGATGTCGGCCGCCGAGTCGATCACTCGGCCATAAAGGTGCGGAGTGGATCGACCGATTCCCGGCCGCTCGATTCCGACGAGGCGCACTCCCAACCGTTCCGCATGATCCCTCGCCGCTGGCGGCACCTGTTTGCGGGCTCCCGGAGTGCCGTGGAACCAAAGGATCGGAAAACCGTCAGGCGGGCCGAACTCGGCTACCCCCAGCACCCGGCCATCAGCCAATTCCACTTCGGACTCACGCCAGGCTGCTCTTTCGACCCCGGAATTTCGCTTCTGACCGCCCACCATGACACTCTCTCGCAAACTGGCCCCTTCCGGTAGCCGACAACGCGATCGGTCGGTTGATCGGTTAGCCTTCCCGGCTATAAGAACCACAGATATTCGATCACCCTGGGAGGGGGAACCCGATGAGTGAGATCAACACCGGCGACATGCTCGCCATCCACGCGACCCTGCGGCGGGAACTGAGCAGTATCCCCAAGCTTGTCGCGCGCGCGAGCGAACTCGATACCAACGACCGGGAAGCCGTGGTTACACACTGGTCGATGGTTAGCCGGTTTCTGACGGCCCATCACAGCGGCGAGGACGAGGTTCTGTGGCCGCTGTTGCGGCAACGGCGGCCGGAAGCGCGGGAACTGGTCGACACTCTCGAAGCCGAGCACGAGCGTCTGCATGATCTCATCGGTCAGGCGGACGAGATCATCGGGTCCTGGGGCACCGAAGCGGATGAGACCGAGGAATGTGCCCGTATCACCGCCGAGCTTGCCGAGACCCTGCGGTCTCACTCTGCTTGTGAAGAGTCCGAACTGCTGCCGCTGATTCCGGGCGCAGTCACCGCGGACGAATGGGCGCAGCTTCCGGCACACGCGCAGCAGGCCTTCAGCCCGCCGGAAATGATGACCGTCATGGGCATGATCCTGGAAGAGCTGCCGCCGCCGGCCAAAGACGGCATGCTGTCCGCGCTACCCGAACCGGCTCGCAATGCCTGGGTCGCGTTCGGCGAGGCGCAGTACCGCGACTACTCCGATCGGATTGCATCCATCGCCAACGGCTGACGCCAGGTGATCGGCGATGGAATAGCGATTTGATCGGCGATGGGATTGAATCGTCGCCATGGCCTTCGATCCCGCGTACACGCACAACGTCCAGATGCGGTTCTCCGACGCCGACATGATGGGACACGTCAACAATGCCCGCTATCTGACGTTTCTCGAGGACGCCCGCATCGGCTTGTTGCGGCAGTTGATCGACGCTGACGTCCACTCTTCGTCGGGCCTGATCGTGGCTCGCATAGAGATCGATTACCGGCGACCAATGACGCTGTCCGACGAACCCGTGGCAGTCGACGTATGGGTTTCGCGGATCGGCACCAAGTCGTTCACCCTCGACTACCGGATCCGTCAGTTCGGGGACTGCGCGGCGACGGCTCGCACCGTGATCGCGGCCTTCGACTACCAGGCCCAATCCACCCGGGCGTTGACCAGCGCCGAGCGCGACCTGCTGGGAACCTGGCTGCGCGACACGCCGCCTGGTCAGTGACTGGCCCGCTTCCTCGGCTTCGGCTTGCGCGCGGGCAGTGCGTCAGCGGTTGCCTGGAAAACGCCCCGCAACCATTCGTCGTCGGCCAAGTCCTCCGGCGAGAACCGGTAACTGTCCCTCGCCCCCGGGTAGGCGGGCGCGAGCAACACATCGC
>JAUYKX010000118.1 GCA_030699055.1 Candidatus Nanopelagicales bacterium | reverse complement strand
CTGCCAGAGGATCTCGGCGGGATCCTGGTCGCTGTTGCGCACGACCACGATCGGGCGCTCCGAGTCGACCAGCCAGCCCAGCCACGTGGCGAAGACGGGACGCAGCGGGATCGAGACCGAACCCGGCAGGTGGGCGGCGGCGAAGTCGGGCACCGGCCGGACGTCGACCACCTCTGCGCCCTCGGCGGCCAGCTGGGCCACGTCGGCGGCCGAGAGTGGTCGCAGGGTGTTCCCGGCGACGGGCGCGGGACCGCGGCGGTTGATCTCCCCCAGCCGCAGGAAGTACGGCGGGAAGCTGCCCAACGACTCCAGCAGCTGGGTCACGAACGCGTCCTCGCTTGCGGCGCGGAGCAGCGCGTTCGAGGCGCGTTCGGCGCCGATCGTCGACGTGCGCTCCGTGCCGGGCGGCGCGGAGCAGAACGAGCCGGCCCCGTGGGTGGGCCACACCGCGACCTGGTCGTCGAGCTCCGCCAACCGCTGCAGGGACCGGTACTGCGCCCGTGCCAACTCCTCGGTCCGATCCGGGGAGACCAGGTCGGTACGCGCGGCGGAACCGACCAGCAGCGACCCTCCGGTGAAGACCCCGAGGGCCTGCGACCCGTCGAGCACCGCGAACGCGAGGTGCTCGTGGGTGTGCCCCGGGGTCGCCAGCGCGCGCAGCGTCAGGCCGCCCAGGTCGACCTCGTCGCCGTCGACCAGCCCGCGGTGCGAGAACTCCCGGTCCCCGGCTCTCGACGCCAGCACGGTCGCGCCGTCCTCGGCCGCGAGCCGGAGCGCGCCACTGAGGAAGTCGGCGTGCAAGTGGGTGTCCGCCGCATAGGCGACACGCAGCCCGCGTCGATCCGCCTCCGCGCGCAGCCCACGCAGATCCAGGCTGGCATCCACCGCTAGCGCCCGGCCATCGCCGAGGTCGACCAGGTACGCGGAGTTGCCGAGCCCCTCGTCGACCAGCGAGGCCACGTCAAGGGCGGACATCGAGTCTCCTGTCCCAGAGCTGGAATCTGACCATCCCAGGACACTACGTCATTCCACAGAATAATGGAATGAGTGCGACGTGGCCGATGTTCATTCGCGCACTGCGACCACCTTGTATCCGCCACCGTCGGGGTCGAGGGTGACGTCATCGGTCGTCAGCCCGACGGCCTGGAGTTGCGTGATCAGTTCGTCGTACCGGAACGGCCAGATGGACAGGCGCTCGGAGCCGCTGATGACGGTCCCGTCCGGTTCGATCTGCGCAACGACGATCTGCAGGTGGTGTTCTTCCTCCCAGGTCGCTGCGATCTGCCACTGATACATGACGACTGCATCGCGGCCGTTGCGTCGTGTGAGTTGGTCCCACACGTCGATCCGTGTGCCACCGTCTCGGACGCGTTCCCACGTGCGGGATGTGAGCACCAGTCGACCGCCGGGGTTGAGTAGCCGTGCCATGGAGGCCAGCGCGGACAACCGACCGGATGCTCCTTCGGCATGACCCAAAGAGTTGCCCACGCAGAACACGACGTCGAACGTCGAGGCATCGAGGTGGTGGGGCAGCTCGTCCCACGTAGCCTCGAACGTGGTGAGCGAGACGCCCTCCTGATCAGCCAGTTCTTGAGTTCGGCGGACCATTCCAGGGCTGGCGTCTGACGCGACGACGTCGATCCCGAGGGCAGCGAGGCCAACTGCGAGCTGGCCGGTTCCACATGCGCAGTCGAGTACGCGCGCCCCGGGCGGCAGGGACTTCACGAGGTCACCGACGGCCCGGACTGCGCCGCCCGGCGTCAACTTGTGGTCCGGAATCAGCCACTCGTATACGTCGGTAAGTGCCCCGTAGCCAGCCATCGCAATTGCCTCTGCTTCCAAGAGCCGAGAGCCCCATAGGTGTGTGCGTGGTGTCATGAGCAAAACACCCGCACCGCCCCACTACTACTGGATTTCGCGGTGCACCCCGCCCGCTGGCGCTCCCCGCTAGGCCCTTGTGCGGGTCCGGGCGCACCTGCTTTGCTGCGGCCTCGATCTCACTCTCGGGAGAAGCCTTGTCATCACGCCGCATCACGGGGACGGCTGCGACGATCGTCGCGGCCCTGCTCGTCCTGTTCCTGACCTCACCCGCCCAGGCAGACGAGGACCTGCCACCGTTCTACGTCGCGCCCGAGGTGCTGCCGGCCGCCAACGGCGACGTGATCCGTAGCGAGCCGCTGGGCTTCCTGCTCGACCCGGCCGACCTGAGTCGGGCGGCGTACAGCTCGACGCGGGTGCTCTACCGCTCGACCGACCGCACCGGCGAGGCGATCGCCGTCTCCGGCTCGGTGCTTGTGCCCAAGGCGCCGTGGATCGGGCCCGGCAAGCGACCCGTCGTGGGCTATGCCGTGGGCACCCAGGGGATCGGGGACGCCTGCGCACCCTCGCGTCAGTTCAGCGACGGCTTCGAGTACGAGTCGCTCTTCATGGCCGGCCTGCTGCTGCGGGGCTACGCGATCGCCATGACCGACTACGAGGGCCTGGGCACGGCGGGGATGCACACCTACATGGACCGGGAGTCCCAGGGCCACGCGGTCCTCGACATGGTGCGCGCCGCGCAGCGTCTCCCCGGTTCGGGAG
>JAUYKX010000093.1 GCA_030699055.1 Candidatus Nanopelagicales bacterium | reverse complement strand
GGAGCACAGGCGATCAGGATCAAAAACCCGATGGCAGCGGACCGGACGGGAGTCCGGGTGGTCGGACGCAGACACAACCAGGCGATGGCCACAATGCCGATGATCAGGCCGACGGCCCGGGCAGTGGTGACCAATTCTTCGGTGAGGTTGAGGCCGCCGGCTTCGAATGCCGCCCCCATCACCAGGCCGACGGCGGTTGGGGGTGACAGCCAGGTGTGAACCTGACCCGGCGTGCCGAGCGACTGCAACCAACCGACCCCGGTGCCGGTCAACAGGGCGAAGGTGACGATCACCGCCAACCCGATGGCGCCCGCCACCACCGACCGACGCAGTACCCGCGAGACGGAAGCTCCCTTCCCGGCCCAGACCACGGCCGCAAACGGAAGAGCGAGCAAACCGATG
The DNA here is from genome assembly GCA_030699055.1 of Candidatus Nanopelagicales bacterium. Lineage (GTDB taxonomy): Bacteria > Actinomycetota > Actinomycetes > S36-B12 > UBA10799 > JAUYKX01. The sequence goes on along the minus strand of JAUYKX010000093.1, from coordinate 4,040 downwards.
GGCTTGATCGCGCCCCCGAGGGCCACCAGCAGGACTCCCCACCACGGCCGGCCCCGCAGGATCACCGCGAAACCAGCCGCGATCAAACCGATCATCATGGCGTCGTTGTGCGCGCCGGCCACGAAATGGATCGGGACCAGCGGATTGAGCACCCCGAGCCAGACCGCTCGGGCCGGGTCGATCCCGTACGCGACAGCCAGAACCGGCACCGCCCAGAGCAGGATCAGCACGCCACCGAGCGCCAACAGTCGGAACAACACGGCCCCGACGAAGGTGTTCGGCCCGACCACATCGGCGATCCGCTCGCCCAAGAGGACGAACAACTGCCCGTAAGGGGACGGGGTGTCCGACCACATCGGATCGACGCCGGCCGCGCCCGCCGCGGGCAGGCTCGACGGGCCCTGCACGTACGGGTCGAGACCGGCTTCCGATACCCGACCCTGCGCCACGTAGGAGTAGACATCCCGGCTGAACATCGGCGGAGCCAGCAGCAACGGCGCGCACCAGGCCCCCAGCGCGATCCCGAGCCAGCGGGGTTCCGGCGCGAGGCCCGAGCGCAAGTCCGAGCCCAAAACCAGCCAGGTATGCAACAACAGCAACACACCAACAGCGACCATCAGACCGGCGGAAACCAAACCGGCGGTCGTCGATCGCAGAAGTTGGTTGCCGACCAGCCCCAGCGGGGCTCCGGCCGAAGGCAGCCACCCAACCCCCAGGGCCCCGGCGGCGATCAGCGCGCTGCCGGCAGCCCCGGGAAGCACGGTCCGACCGGTGAATACCGCCAGCGCTCCGACGCGCGTAACACCGGCGCGCGTAACACCGGCGCGCGCCGAACGCAGTTGTTCGACGGACTCAAGGGGCACCATGGGAGTCTACCCATTGATCCAACCCCGAAACCGACCATGAAACGCAGATCACATGGTGCTGTGATCTTCAAAACGGCTACGACTTCGACCCGGAGGTGACGAAAAATGCCACTATCGGCCGGTTTGGCGCAGTCGCCGGGGAAGTCTTCCAACTTGACTACGGGTCCCCGCTCGTGTCGGACATTCGTTGTAGCGAAATAGGGCTGTGGAGTTGGCCGATAAATGGCGGTGATTCTTGCGCGCTGTTTGTCACCCACGGCGGATTCGCCCGGCCTAAAAGGTCCGGTTTCGGTCAGGCCATTCGTTCAGTCGATAGTGCCGCGAGGAACGACCCACTCGCAGACCTGACCCGTCTCAGTGGAAATGAGATCGAAGTCCGCGTCGTAATGCAGAACGATCATGTTCAGCCGATGGGCGATCGCCGCGATCATCAGGTCCGGAAGTTTTCTTCCACTCTGTCCTTTGACTGCCAGGCGTCGTTGGACATCCAGCGCGTCCACAAGATCGCTGTCACGAATCTCAACCAGTGGGAACGGCGATAGCCCACCCACAAGGGTGTCCCACTCAGTCGCACTGCGAGCGCTGAAACCGCGTTCCAGATCAGTCACCCTCGTCCGACCAACTCGCTTCCTTGCCACTGCGAGCAACAGTCGCTTTTCAACGTCAGGGTGATCGAGGCGGGTCGCAACGCTGGTGTCGATTAAGTGCGTTAGCGCCATGCGTCTTCACGGTCTGCCTCCGTGAATGGCACGCTGGCAGCAGCCGCGAACGACCTGCGAATCTCATCCAACCGCTGCACGGACTCTGCACCAGCCACGCTTAATGCCTCATTCACGGTGTCCTTCAGGCCAGTCGTCCCCATGGCGATCTGCGCTGCCTGGAGCAGGTCGTCGTCGACATCGACCAAACGTTTCGTCATGAAGCAATATATACACTATCTTAGTCGTATATCCAATACCCTTTTGAAAGACGCTCGCCACGTATTGCGCAGTACAGGGCCCGCCGATAAAGGTCCGATAGTGGCTGATAGCTACCCGTCAGCGTGTCTCGAATTTGCGAGTCGTGAACATGGTCGACGGGCCGCCACCGCCCGCATTGCGTTGAGGATTCAGTAACCCAGAACAGCCCGCCGCAAAGGGCGCACGTCGATGACATCCATATTGGCCAGGCGCGCAGCCTCGATCCCTTCGTCGCTGTCCTCATAGACCAGACATTCAGATGGCGCAACGTCGAGCAGACTCGCGGCCTTCAGGAATATTTCAGGCTCTCCTGCCGTCTTCGTGGCAGGAGAGCCAAAAATAGCCGCCATTTATCGGCCAACTCCACACACCCTCGAAGTGAATCCGACGCTCTAGTGGCGCCCGGTGACGTACGCCGCGAGGGCGTCGCGCACGATATCGGACTCCTTGCGTTGCTCGCGTTCGGCGATCGCGGCTACCCGATCCTTGAGCGCCTGTGGCACGCGGGCGCGTACCACAGGCGACGCACCGCCCTTCGCCCCCACGCGCGGCCTTCCGAGGACGACACGGGTCAGATCGTCGGCGCTCGTTGCTCCGGCCGCGTCCATCAGGAGTCGCTGCGCTTCGTCAGCGGCCGCCCGGCCCCGCCGCACGGTCCCGGGCTTGACCGTGAGGCCGCCACGCTCGGCACGCTCGGCCAGCTTGTCGTAGTTGGTTCCCATGTGCCCATTTCCCTTCTTGGAGTAAATACCGGAACAGATCACCAAGTGGCATCGACTGAAAGATCACGACTGTTCGCGGCGGTCGATGCTTGCGCATGCATGATCGCGTAGAGCGAGTCCTCGCGCGGAATGCCGTGCTTATCGGCGCTACTCGTAAGCCGGACTCCCACAACAAACCTGTAGCACAAATCGCGGCTACATTATTGGAATAACGCCCTGGAGAACTGTTCGTAGCCCGCCGGTCGCCAGCGGGCTCAGCGCGGTCCTGAGCGGCGAACTACTGGCCCCGCAATCGGCATGCGGCGTCCCTGCACGCCTGGGCACGTGGCGCTGAACGGCCCCGGGAAAGCCGTTCAGGTATTTCGACAAGGGCAGCATGGCGACGATCTCCCGATTCCGGGCGGTCTGCAACATCGGAAAGCTCCACTTCCGTGGCTTCATCGCCTGGTTGCTTTGGGCCTTCGTTCATCTCTTTTACTTGATCGGGTTCCAGAAGCGGGTGACCACGTTGCTGCACTGGGTGGTCTCGTTCGTCGGGACCGGGCGCGCGGAACGCGCCGTCACCACCTATCAGGCCCTGGGGGCGATGGACCTCATCGCCGAGGCTTTGCATCACGACAAGGCCGCACCCGGAGACGCCGACGGCTCTGCCCAGTCGCCGGACAGCGGGTCGCGGAGCATCGACAGCGATACTCCGTAACCACCACGGCGGAGGGCCAGGGATTCGAACCCTGGGTGACATCGCTGCCACAACGGTTTTCAAGACCGTCTCCTTAGGCCACTCGGACAGCCCTCCCACAGTGATTTCGCCCGATTTGACTGGGTTCCGAGGGACATTTTCGGCCCGTTCAGTCCGGTCCAAGCCGAGCAAATCCAACCCAATCCGGCCGCTTTGCAGCCATTTTGCAGTTGATGTCGGGGGCTGCCAGCCCTCCGCATCAAGACCGGATCGCGCCGAAGTCACGCGGACCTCAGGGTATCCGGCGCAGCCTTCCGATCGCTGCCCGGCACCACCACACGCTGGTCTGCCAGTCTCACGCCCGCGAGTCCGGCGCAGCGATCCAGGCCCTCTTGTTCCCGTGAGCGGCGACCGATGCCTGACCGACTTACCAGGCGATGCCGGTGACCGCTTGGTCGAAGCGGTCGGACACCTGGTTGAGGACGTCTTCCTGCATACAGATTCGGATGATGGCCTGCACGTTGCCTTCTAATGACACCCCACCAAAAGCGACGATCTAACGGACTGGCGGCCGGACCCGAACCACAGAGCCAGCGCTCTCGTGCGCTCTGCCGATCCACTCCTAAGAACGGTCGTGGTTGTCGGCGCCGGGCCCACAGATGTCGATGTCCACCGGTTGTTGGGTGAACCGCTCGGCCGTGAACGGCCGAGCTTCTAAGGACTAGGCGGGTATCTGGGCCGGTGTGGGCGCTGAGCGTCCACGACCACGTACCGCAAGGTTTGTGGTTGGCTGCGATACGAGCTGTTCCTTAGC
>JAUYKX010000076.1 GCA_030699055.1 Candidatus Nanopelagicales bacterium | reverse complement strand
CATCCGTGTTCGTCCAAACCGATGACGCGGTCGAACGATGCCGTCGTGTGCCTGATCTGGCATTCCCATTCGTCCCCGATGCCCGGCGCCTGATGGCTACCGGCCACCGCCCGCCGGACGTCCTCGGCGGGAATCCAAACCAGCGACATCTGGGCGTGGGGAGGCTCGGCGAACCAGGGTCGCAACCCGGCCCATTGAAAAGGCGAGCGGTATCTCCCGGCGGCTTCCAGGGCTCCCGTGGCGGCGGAAACCATTCGCCTGCGCAGGGACGTCGCGGGTGCCGGGGCCGACAAGGCCACCCCATGAGAAGTGCCTCCACCGACGACCACGAGCAGACCGTCGCGAGGTGCCCGTCGTTGCCGGTAGCCGACGGCGCGTCCCTTCGTGATCTGGTGTACCGCCAGGACGGTTCCCCTCGCACTGAAGGCCTGGTGATCTCCGAGCCACAGGCGAGTCCCCACCCGGAGTCGGATCGGGATGTCGGGAAGTGCCGCCCGCAGGGAAGCCAGTTCGGATTCATCGAGGTGCGATACCCACAGGGAAGCCGCCTCCGCCGGCAGCGGGAGACCGGCGTCCTCCATCGCCGCCAGAGCCCGGATCCAGGTCAAAGCCCATGACCACGCCTCTCGCACCCGACCGCTGGCGTCACCGGGCAGAACCGGGGCCGTGTCGGACGAATGCCATTCGCGTTCCAAAGTTTGGATATGGGGGGCCAGGGGTTGAGCCAGGGGTAGGTGAAGGGTGAGGCCAGACAGGCGCAGGCGGCCGGATCGGAGCGCTGCCCGCACCAACTCGTCGGCCAGCAAAGCGTCCAGATCCGGTTCGCCCAGACCGAAGCGTCGCATCGACGTCAGACCCTCCAGCAGAACCCTGACCGGCTCGCGCGCTTGCCCTTCATCGGGAGCGCCGGCGAGAGCCGCGGCGAGGGCATGGAGGGTTTCGACTCCGGCCACAGTTCTGATCAAACGCGGCGCCGAGGCGGTATCGGCTTCGAGGGACGACCAGGCGGTGGCGGAAAGCGTGTCCCGGGGATCCCAGGGCTGCAGCACCAGAATGTCGCCCGAGAAGTGCGGCGCCACGGCGGCTGCCTCGAAGGCGGTACCGACTGCGATGACGTCCGTTCCGAGCCGTTCGGACTCCGCCGCGAGTCGCTCGTTGCCGAACCCGTACCCGTTTCCCTTGGCCACCGGAACGATGTCGCCCAGCCGCGGACCCGGTTCGTCCTTGCGAATCACCGTGCGGATCGCGTCGCGGGTGCGGGCAGTATGCGCCCGCCACCGTGACGCGTCGACGTGAAGGGCGAACGTCATCGTTCGACCCCTGGTTGAGCGCCGGTCGTTGGTTCGGACCTGCCGAAGGGGCCGCCGATCCGGTCGCGCACACGGGCCCGGATCTGATCGCGCCGTAGGTAAGCGTCAAAGGCCCGGGCGATGGTCGGTCTCAGGGCGAAGTCGTACTCGCCGACGTACTCGACGGCGCGGCCCCCGGTACCCAACTTGAACTGCGTCAGGCCGAAATGGGGGTCGGATTCGTCAAGGGTGTCGGTGATGCCGCGCAGGTCGTACACGGTGGCGCCGGAGGCCAGGGCGTCGCACATCATCTTCCACTGGACCGCGTTCGATGGCCGGACTTGTCGGTCGGCGTTCGCCGAAGCGCCGTAGGAATACCAGGCATGATCCCCAACGGTGATCATGGTCGTCGCGGCCAACACTCGGTCTTCCCATTGCGCCAGGTAGAGCGACATGCCGGCCGGCGATTCCGGTTGGTTCAGGGCATCCCACATCTGCTGGAAGTACGACAGCGGCCGGGGTACGAATCCATCGCGCGCGGCGGTCTCCACGTAGATCGGATGGAAGAGAAGCAACCCGTCGCGATCACTCTCGACGACTTGAACCCCGGATTTCTCCGCCCGGCGGATGTTTCGTCGCCATAGCTGATTGAAGCCGGCGAACACGTTTTCCGGCGAGCGAGCTGATCCGTCGGCGTCGCGCAGCGGGAGTTGGAAGACGAAACGCGGCTGAAAATCTCCGAATCCGGCGCCGGTGTCGGGCCTGCGGGTCCAGCCCTGAGCTTGAAGGTCAGCCGCGACTTGTTGCCCCACCGTATTGGTCCGGTCAGGCGGCACATCGCCGAGACGAGCCACGCCGGGTTTGCCGATGTGGCTCTTCAGGGTGGCGGCGCTCCAGGTGCGAACCGGAATGCTCGGGCCGATCTTTACGAGGAAGGCCCCCGACTTGCGGAGATGAGCGAGCAGGGGATCGAGCAGTTCGGCAACGGTCTCCGGGCGGTCGGACCACGGCAGGTCCGGCCCCTCGGGCAGGTACGCGAGCCATTTTCGGGTGCGAGGAATGAACCGCGAAAGAACCAGCCCGGCGCCCACGAGTTCGCCGCCTCTGAACCAGCCCACACTGCTGCTGCCCCAATCGGACTTGACCGCCCCCCATTCGGGCACCTGGAGAAACGACACGCTCGGGCGTGAGGCGATGTATTCGCGATGTTGGTCGCTCGAGAGTGGACGGACGGAGACGGTCACCCCGCGAGCCTAAGGCCGCGAGGCCGGGTTCCACCGGCGGCGTAGGCTCGCGTCATGTTGCGCGTCGGCGGGCACGTCGGGCTTGACGACCCGATCGGACAGGCCCAGGCGATCGGGGCGAACGCCTGCCAGATCTTCCTCGGCAACCCCCGGTCATGGTCCGGGGAGGCGATGCCCGACGCTGATTGGCGCCGGGACCTGGTTCGCCAGGCGGGCGACGCTGACATCGCGATCTACGTTCATGCCCCGTACGTGATCAATGTGGCCAGCGCCAACAATCGGATCCGGATACCGAGCCGAAAACTGTTGCAGACCCAGATCGAGGCCGCCGCCTCAATCGGGGCGGCCGGTTTGGTGGTCCACGGTGGACATGTCACCGGCGCCGATGAACCGGAAATCGGATATGTGAACTGGCACAAGGCCCTGTCGCAGTTGGAACTGATCTGCCCGTTGTTGATCGAGAACACGGCTGGTGGGAAGAAGGCGATGGCCCGCACTCTGGACGCTCTTGGTCGACTGTGGGACACGGTCGGAGAGTTCGGGGTGGGCTTTTGCGTCGACACCTGTCACGCGTGGGCGGCAGGCATCGGTTTACCCGCAGGGATCGAGGCGATCAAGGCGATCACGGGTCGGATCGACCTGGTCCATGCGAACGATTCGGACGGGGATTTTGGATCCGGCCGTGATCGACACCAGAACCTCGGTCGGGGCACGATCGGGGCGGAGACGGTTGTTGAATCCTGCGCGTTGGCGCGGGCTCCGGTGATCTGTGAGACGCCGGCCGCCGGTATCGCGGCGGATATCGCGTTGATCAGGGATGGTCTCCAGCGGACGTAACCGAACCTGGCCTGTGGACGGCCGGACACATGGGTCGGCGCGAGCAGGTACGCTTGCGGAGCCGCGCTACGGAAACTGAACGGCAACTGAACGACAAACAATGAGAAGACCTCCTGCCACGGAGAGCCCGTGGCCGCTTGAGTCCGAAGGAGGTGGTCTGCACTCATGCGCCCATACGAAGTGATGGTCATCCTGGATCCGGATCTGGAGGAGCGGACTGTCCAGCCAAGCCTGGACGCGTTCCTGAACGTGATTCGCGCCGATGGCGGAACCATCGAGAAGGTCGATGTCTGGGGGCGACGTCGGCTTGCTTATGAGATCAAGAAGAAGTCGGACGGCATCTACGTGGTAATCGACCTCGTGGCCAATCCGGCGGCTGTTGGCGAACTTGATCGACAGCTGAAATTGAACGAGTCCGTCCTACGCACGAAGATCCTTGTGCGTGAACCGGCGACAGCCGATTCCTGAGGGCGGGCGGTAATGAATCATTCAGCGGAAGGAGGCCATGGGGATGGCCGGTGAACCACAAATCACGATTGTTGGGAATTTGGTCGATGATCCGGAATTGCGCTTCACACCCAGCGGGGTGGCGGTAGCCCGGTTTCGGGTGGCGGCGACGCCGCGGTCATTCGATCGGCAGGCAAACG
>JAUYKX010000201.1 GCA_030699055.1 Candidatus Nanopelagicales bacterium | reverse complement strand
GTGCCCTTCGCTCTCGATATATCCCGCCCCGATTACCTCGTTCCAGGCGTCGAGTCGACGCGGTCCCGCCACGCCGCGAATCCGACTCAGGTCGGGTTCCTCATCAAGCTCGCCGTGTACGACTATCGCGCGCAAAGAAGGCAGGCCCGCCACGACCTGGGCCAACAGCGCCATCCGATCGTGTCGGCGGTTGGAATAGACATAGCCGTCGGCTGCCACCAGGACCGTCGGAGCGACCTGCCCGAAACGGTCCAACACACCAGCCACACCGAAGTCCGGGCTCGTCGAGGTGAACACGGCCCCTATCACGCTGGTCGCGAGCATCGCCACCACGGTCTCGGGCACATTCGGCATCCAGGCGGCCACGCGGTCGCCGGGTTTGACCCCCACGGCCCGGAGGTGGTCAGCGAATGCCCAAACCCGCCGGTGAAGCTCCGACCAGGTCAGTACCCGGCGGACGCCGTCCTCACGCCGAAAGACGATGGCCTCCGCGGCGGCGCCGAGTCGATCGGCCCCGGCCAGCAGGTTCTCGGCGAAGTTCAGCCCGGCGGCGGGAAAAAACTTGGCTGCCCGCATGTCGGCCCCGGCTGGCGGCAAGACGTAGGCCGGACCGTCACCCCGGTCTCCCACTACGCCACATTCACCCCAGACCGCGTCCCAGAAATCACCGCAACTGTCGACACTGAGACGGTGCAGATCCTCGCTGGTGGCCAGCTCAACGCCCGCCGCATCTGAAAGGTCGCGCCGGAACCCGGTGATTCGTGCGCCGGCGACCTTGTCGGGCGATGGGGTCCAGATCGGGCCCACTGAATCAACCTGCCGGCGCGACCGCCGGCGGTGCCGCTGGGGCAACGGCATGCTGAGCGGCGGTCAGATCCCTAGCGGCAGTGGTTAGGACAGCAGCGTTCTCGGCCGACACCCCGGTTGGCGTAGAAGCGCCGAGCTGAGCCAGCGCAGCCCCGTCGCTCACGGCTTTGTTGAACTGCTCGATGAAATCGGCGTATGCGGCGGGAGCCTGGCCCGCCTTCGCCGCATCAAGGCATGCCTGTCCACTGGCCGTCATCACCGATGCGGCCTGCTGTGACACCGCGGAAAAGAACGCGGCAGTGTCAGGCAGGTTCTGGTTCGTTGCGGCAGCCTCCAGCCGGGAGATCACGGTCGACGACGTGCCATCGGCCGTCAACGCCGTGACCGTAGCCGCGCACGGCGGAGCCACCCCGGCGGAAGCAGCGGCGGGAGCCGTCGGTGACGCCGACACCGCTGACGCATTCTTGGGCACCGCAGGGGCATCGCCCTTGCGAAGCACGAAGAACCACACAACCGCGGCCGCCACGATGATTACGCCCAGAATGATCAGTAAGACCATGAGTCCCTTTCTGGACTTCTTCCTGGACTTCTCGGTGCCTTCCGGCCCGGAGACGGCAGCGGGCCCAGTCTCGGTCGGCGAGACAGCCGCTGCGGGTTGCCCCATGGAGCCCATTCCCGCGGGCGCGCCTCCTGGTCCGTAGGTCGCGCCCCCTTCCGCCGGAGACCCGAAACCATAGGTCGGCTGAGAAATCGGCGGGGCACCGTAGGTCGGCTGAGAAATCGGCGGGGCACCGAAGGAGGCCTGCGTCTGAGGCATTCCGAATTGCGTCGACGCCTGTGCTCCGGCCTGCCATTCGCCGCCCTGCGGTGCTCCCGCCCCGGCTGGCGCACCACCGGCATCGGGAACATTCGGGGTTCCGTGCCCCGGGAGCACCGATCCGGTGGCAGCGGCCGCGTCGATCGGCCCCGCCACGAACGGATTCACCTCGGCAGGCTGCTGCCTGACGGGTGCGGCAAGCTCCGCGGGCGCGGCAGCCGCGGGAGAGCCGGCAGGTGACCACTGTGGAACCTCGTACGGAGCTGGCTCAAAGGGGACCGCTGCCGCGGCTGCCGTCGGCGTTGGCGCAGCGAACTCCGGAGCCACCGGAGTGTCAGCCACCGGACTGCTTGGTGTCGTCGAAAACTCCTGTACGTGGTCGGTCCAACCCGAACCGTCCCACCAACGAACCTGATTAGCGTCGAACGGATCCTGGTACCAACCGGGAACCGGGGACGATCCTGGCGTCATCGTGTCCTCCTCCTGAGCTCGCCTGCCCACACCGTAGGGCAATACACCCGAATAGGCGAAGCCTTTTGCCCTGAAATCCGCCTTGAAGTCGCATCGAGGCGACCGTGATCGGTAATCTCCGCTGCCAGCGGCCACAGGTTGCGCCTCGGGGGCGTCGCCACGGATCCGTCTCACGTAGGAGGCAGAACATGTCAGGAAATGCGCCAGCCGGCTCGACCGGAGCCGCCAAGACCATCCCGGTGAGGATGGGTCGAGTCATCTTCATGGCCGTGGTGGGGGCCCTGGGTGGCTTCCTCTTCGGTTACGACTCCGCAGTGATCACTGGTGCCAATGAGGCGATCGAGGGCAAGTTCGGCATTTCACAGGGTGCCCTCGGTTGGGTGGTAGCCGTAGCGCTCCTGGCCGCTGCCGTCGGCTGCTGGTTCGC
>JAUYKX010000067.1 GCA_030699055.1 Candidatus Nanopelagicales bacterium | reverse complement strand
GCAACGGCTGCGCCGAGAGCATGTATCCCTTCTATTGCGAATACGTCGTCCACCAGATCGAGAATGATCGGCGCTACGGGCCGACCCCGGAAGCCCGCGTTGCGCTCCTCCAACGCGGGGGAATGGTCATCAAGACCGCGCTGGACCCTGCCCTTCAGGATTACGCGACATCTGTGGCCAACCGCTACATTCCCAAGGACGATCCGAGTCGCAAAGCAACTGCCATTGCCATGGTCGACCCGGTGAACGGCGAGGTGCGCACGCTGGCTCAGAACCGCGACTGGGGCCTCAAGGGCCGGGGAAAGACCACCTACAACTACGCGGTGGACGCCCAGGACGGCGGAACGATCGGAATGCAGGCGGGATCAACGTTCAAGCTGTTCACGCTGCTAGCCGCGATGGAGGACAACCAAGACCCCACCGAGTACATCAGCTCGCCGGCCAGCAAGCTCTTCGCCGCCGGTGACTGGGGTTGCAAGGGCGGACGGTTCGGTCAGTTTTCCGTCAGTAACTCAACCAGTTCGGGCACGATGAACATGTTCAAGGGCACCGCATACTCGGTGAATACGTACTTCGTCGAATTGCAGCGCCGCGTGGGATTGTGCGACACCGTCGCCGTCGCCGACCGCATGGGAATCAAGATGGCCAACGGCAAGCCGCTGCCGCGATACCCGTCCTTCACCCTCGGCAGCCTTGAGATTTCGCCGCTATCGCTGGCCAGCGCTTACGCCACCACGGCAAACCACGGCGTCTACTGCCGACCACACTCGGTGCGAACGGTCACCGACCTGGCGGGCCGCCGACTGTTTTCCGACAGCGGCGACTGCAAGAGGGTGGTATCCCGCGAGTCCGCCGACGCGGTGACCGCGATACTCACCTCAGTTATCGACGGCAACATCTCAGGGCGGACCGGACAGAAGATGTCACTGGGTCGCGATGCCGCAGGCAAGACCGGAACAACCGACAGCAACGCCGCCGTTTGGTTCGCGGGTTTCACTCCCGAGTTGGCTACCGCCGTCTGGGTCGGCGACCCCCGTGGTGGTTTCAAGTACCCGATGAAGGACATCACGATCAACGGTCGCTATTACTCAAAGGTTTACGGTTCGTACCTTCCCGGGCCGATCTGGCGCGAGGTGATGTCGTATGCGCTTCAGGACATCCCCCCGGCATCGTTCGACCTCGATCCGAAGTTCGACCTGCGAACGGCGCGCAACGGCGGAGGAGTCGCACCCAAGCCATACTCGTACAACTACGACTCGGACAACTACAACTTCCTGCGGCCGACCCCGACACCTACCCCCTCCCGTCAACGCGGGCTCGGCGAGATCCCCGCGCCGGGGGACCGCGACCAGCCTTCCCAGCCCTAGTCGGCGAGCCAGTCGGTGAGTACTGCCGGACCGGCCGCATTGGGCCTGGGATCCGCTGCCCTGCTGTACTCGGTCGCCGAAACTGAACTGTTCGTGCTGCGCCGGGTGACTGTTCCGTGTCTGCCGGCAGGCCGGGGACCGCTCCGAATCCTTCATATCTCCGATCTGCACCTGGCGCCGGGCGGGCGACGGGAGCGGGAATGGGTATCGGCACTGGTGGACACCGAACCGGATCTCGTGGTGGCCACCGGAGACTTCCTGGCCCATCCCGACTCGGTGCCCTTGGTTCTCTCCGCTCTGGGGTCGCTATTGGCTCTCCCCGGGGCCTTCGTGTTCGGTTCGCACGACTACTACCGACCGGTGCTGAAAAACCCCGTGCGGTACCTGATCGGACCCAGCCGACTCGAGCAGCGACGGGAGCCGGATCTGCCGTGGCGGGAACTGGCCCGATCATTGACCCAATCGGGCTGGAAAGACCTGTCGAATGCCCGAGCTGGGCTGACCGTCGGGGGATTGCGGATCGACCTCAGGGGCGTTGATGACCCCCATATCGACCGCGATGATTATTCCCAGGTCGCCGGACCATTCGACGCCGACGCCGATTTGCGCCTCGGGCTGACCCACGCCCCCTACCGCCGGGTGATCGAGGCCATGTCCGACGACGGGGCCGACCTGATCCTGGCCGGGCACACGCACGGCGGCCAACTGCGGGTTCCGGGCTGGGGAGCTCTTGTCTCCAACTGCGACTTGCCCCCGAAGCTGGCCCGGGGGCTGAGCCGCCATGGTGGCAGTCGACTTCACGTTTCGGCAGGCCTCGGGACCAGCCCGTACGCACCGATCAGGTTCGCCTGCCGACCGGAGGCCTCCTTGTTGACCCTGACCTCGGCACCCCTGGGCCGCTGAGCGAGGCGTAACGGGGGGGCTTTAGACTCCGATGGCCGTCCACACCCGTCCGGACATTCGTCGTTGGCTGAGATTCTGCTACTCGAACGGTCCGGGTCGACTGTGGTCAGCGGGGTGTGGCGCAGCTTGGTAGCGCGCTTCGTTCGGGACGAAGAGGCCGTGGGTTCGAATCCCGCCACCCCGACGCAGGCCGAGGGCAGACGAAGCTCGCTTCGTTTGTCGAGGCCCAGGAGGGGGTAGCGAGGGCAGATCAGGTACGAACCTGATGCCATTCGCCAGCAAGGAGCTCAGCGATCTGAGCCGTGTTCAGAGCGGCTCCCTTGCGCAGATTGTCCCCGCAGATGAACATGTCCAGGGCGAATCGATTGTCGATTGACCGGCGAAT
>JAUYKX010000066.1 GCA_030699055.1 Candidatus Nanopelagicales bacterium | reverse complement strand
TGGTCGAGCAGGTCAAGCCGAGTGTGCTCATCGGAACCTCGACGACACCGGGGATGTTCACCGAGGACATCGTCAAGACCATGGCCGCCGCGCACGCGCGACCGATCATCTTCCCGTTGTCCAATCCCACGCCGCTGGCCGAGGCCACGCCCGAGCAGATTCTCACCTGGAGTGACGGGCAGGCACTCGTCGGAACCGGTTCTCCATTCGATGACGTCACGTACAAATCCGTGGTTTACAAGATCGGACAGGCGAATAACGCGGCCCTGTACCCAGGCCTGGGTTTCGGCGCGATTGTCTGCCGGGCCAAGAAGATCACCGATGAAATGATCTATTCGGCGGCCCAGGCCGTTGCCAGTCAGGCAGACCTGTCCCAGCCGGGCGCGGCGATCCTTCCCTCCAACGAAAGACTTCGGGAGACCTCGGCCGTCGTCGCCGTCGAGGTGATCAAGCGTGCGATTGCCCAAGGGGTCAACGGGGTGGAAGTGCCAGATCCGGTGGAAGCGGTCAGCGAAGCCGCCTGGTGGCCGGTGTTCCGGCCGGTAATTGCGGAGTAGATGGACATGAACGATTCAACTTCCGCGAGCGCGACCCAGCAGACTCCCCCGAAGATCCTGAACCTTCCCATCGGGCTGGAGGCCACTGGGGAACGGCACGAGTTCGACAGCCTGGGCACTGTGAAGGTTCCCGCCGATCGGTACTGGGGTGCCCAGACCCAGCGCAGCCTGATGCACTTCGACATCGGGAACGACCGTATGCCCAAGGAGGTCTACCACGCCTACGGCTACGTCAAAAAAGCGGCGGCGATCGTCAACACCAAGGCCGGGCGGCTGCCGAAGTGGCAAGGAGAGCTCATAGCCAAGGTGTCCGACGAAGTCATCTCCGGTGCCCTGGACAGCGAGTTCCCACTGTATGTGTGGCAGACCGGGTCCGGCACCCAGTCGAACATGAATGTCAACGAGGTGATCTCCAACCGCTGCATACAACTCGTGGGCGGAGTGCTCGGATCGCAGTCGCCGATCCACCCGAACGACCACGTCAACATGGGTCAGTCGAGCAACGACACCTTCCCCACCGCCATGCATCTCGCGGCCTACAAGATGACCACCGAGGTCACCGTGCCCGCACTGCGGCGGTTGCGCGACGCTTTGGACCAGAAGGCGAAGCAGTGGGAGTCGATCGTGAAGATCGGCCGCACGCATCTGGAGGACGCCACGCCGTTGACGGTCGGCCAGGAATGGTCCGGCTACGTTGGCGCGCTCGACGATGCGATCGAGGAGGTTGAGCACGCCACCTCGCTCCTACTGAAGGTGGCGATGGGTGGCACGGCTGTGGGAACCGGCCTCAACTCCCCACCGGGATTCGGAGAAGCGGTGGCTGGGGAGATGGCCCGACTCACCGGGTACCCATTCGAGACCGCTCCGAACAAGTTCACGGCTCAGGGGACGCTCGACCGCATGGTTCGCGCCCATGCCGGACTGAAGTCGGCCGCAGTTTCCTTGTTCAAGATTGCCAACGACATGCGATGGCTCGGTTCGGGCCCGAGAACCGGCCTGGGAGAGATCAAATTCCCGTCCAACGAGCCCGGATCGTCGATCATGCCGGGCAAGGTGAACCCCACCCAGGCCGAGGCGATGCTCATGGTTTGCATCCAGATCATGGGCTCCGATGTGGCCGTCCAGATGGGTGGAGCGGAGGGCAACTTCGAGCTCAACGCGTTCCGCCCTCTACTCATCTCCAACTACCTGCATTCGGCGTTGACCATGGGTGACATGTGCGACCACTTCCGGAAGTTCATGATCGAAGGAGCTGAGCTCAACCTGACACAGCTTCAGAAGAACGTGGACGACTCATTGATGATGGTGACGGCGCTGGCCCCATTGATCGGCTACAACAAGGCTGCCGCGATCTCCGAATACGGGGAGGCTCACGGACTCACGCTCAAACAGGCCGCTCTGGACAAAGGCGTCTCCGAGGAAATGTTCGACAGAGTGGTCGTGCCAATCAATATGACGAAACCAGGGTCGGCGGATCTTTGACCCGGGCCTGGGTGGTGCCGTAGTCAGAATCCGGAGGGGTAGGTCTCCAGGGGCTCCCCCATCTGCCACATCGGAGTCTTCTCCAGTGGCTGAAGTGCGCTGGTGAGATCGATGTGGATCAGGTAGTCGAACTGCCGGGGCAGGTCGGCATGGAACCAGTGGCTGGCCCGTTCCGTGTCCGGGCGATAGATCACGCCGATTGCCCGTTCGAGCAAGTCCGCGGGAATCTCCGGGTGATCCGCCGTGGCCAGGCTGAACGTGCCGTGACCGACGTGATCACACCAGTCGTGGAACAACCGTTCGTAGCTGTCCGCCAACGAAGGACGGACCCGCTTGCGCTCGGCGGATCCACCCCATTCGGAGGCGGCGGTGACGGTTCCCTGGTGGGTCGTGAAGCCGACGAGCACGCAGTCGTCTGGATGGCGTTCCCTCACCAGCTGACCGATGTTCAACTCGCCGTGCCACCCCATCTGCGTGGAGCGTGCGTCGCCGACGTGCGAGTTGTGGGCCCACACCACGATCTTCGACTTCCGACGGGTTCCAAGGTGCTCGGCCAACTCGGCCAGGGTCTCCCCCATGTGGGTGTCGCGCAGGTTCCAGGACGACACATTTCCGCGATACATCTGGCGGTAGTACCGCTCGGCGTTGAGTACCAGTCGGGCGTTCTGCTCAGCGAAGAAAAACTCATCCACGGCCAACCAACCGTCCTGGGCCAACAACTCCTGCCGACGGCGTCGAATGTCGGCCAGTTCAGCCACCACCTCATCCTCGCAGGGGGCGGCCAAGTTCAGGGTGACCGCATGCCCGTACCGCTGACCTTCACCTGATACCAAATCGAAGCACCCGTACCGCTCCCGCGCCTCGGCCGCCGCCAGCGGATCGACACGTTCGAGGTATCCGACCACCGCGTCCATCGACGCGCGCAGACTGTAGAGATCCAGGCCGTAGAACCCCACCTTGGCCTCGTCGTAATGCTGAGAGTCATTCCGGACCCGAAGCCAGCGGAGAAAACCCGCCACATCCTGGTTGCGCCACATCCAGGCCGGAAATCGTTGGAAGTCGGTCAGCGCCTCTCTGGGGTTCTGATCCTCCGATTGACCCCTGACCCACCGATTGACCCGGTAGCTGTCGGGCCAATCGGCCTCCACCGCCACGGCGGTGAATTCCTTTTCATCGATCAAACGCTGGGTGATCCGGGCTCGTTCCCGATAAAAGTCGTGGGTGCCGTGCGAGGCCTCCCCGATCAGCACGAAGCGCTTGTCCCCCACCAGCTCGATCAGGTCGTCGTAGTCGTCCGCCGCACCGCGCACCGGTCGCACCGGGCGCGCGGGACGCTGCGGGAGGGCTCCGCCCAGGCGCCCATTCGAAGGGCCCATGGGTCCACCATGCGCCCACGGTGCCTCATCGCGCAATCGCGCCGCCCCCGTTCGCGCGTCCGCCGCCACCTCACAGGTCCGGATCTCCATGGTTACCGCTGCCCGGAGTCGCCAGCCGGCATGATCCGACCATGGCGCGCACCCTCGTCGATTTGTTCCGGTCCCAGGTGGAGAAGTCGGGTGACCGACCGGCCCTCCGCCATCGCGTTGGGTCCGACTGGCAAACGATCAGTTGGTCCGAATACGGAGAACAGGTGGCGGCTCTCGCCCTGGCCCTGGACCACCGGGGAATCGGCCGTCACGACACGGTGGCGATCATCTCGAGTTGTCGGCCCGAATATTTCGTGTGCGACCTGGCGGCCAACTGGGTCGGGGCCGCTTCGGTCTCGATCTACGCAACCAGCGCACCGGCGCAAATCGCCTACGTGCTCAACAACGCGAGTTCACGAATCATCTTCTGCGAAAACGACGAACAGGTTGCCAAGACCGAGCGAATCAGAAGGGACTTCCCCGACCTGCTGACCGTCGGGTTCGCCGGCTGCACCGCAGAAGTGAGTTTCGCGGAGTTGCTGGCCGAAGGGCGGGAATTGCTCGCCGCCGAACCACAACGCCTGGCCGAACTGAGCCGCGTGGCGCAGCCCGAGGATCCGGCCTGTCTCATCTACACGTCGGGCACGACTGGCCCACCGAAGGGCGCACTCATCCCTCATTCCACGGTGCTCCGGATTCTGGCGGCGCTGCGCCGCGCCTTCCCCAGCGAGACACCGTTCCGGGTTGTGTCATACCTGCCACTGGCCCACATCGCCGAGCGCAACGTGAGCCTCTACAGCCAGCTGCTCCAAGGCGGCGAGGTGTGGTTCGGCAGCGTGCCCACCCTGGTGGACGATCTTCGCGCCGCTCGCCCGACCCGACTACTGGGAGTTCCCCGAGTCTGGGAGAAGTTCGCAGCGGCCCTGCAACCACACGCCCCGATTCCCGGCGAACTCACCCCTGGCGAGCGGCGCGAACTGCTGGCCTCGATCGGCCTGGATCAAGTCGATGTCGCCATCACCGGTGCCGCACCGATCAGTGTCGACACCATCTCGTATTTCCACGCCCTCGGGCTGGAGTTGCTGGAGGCCTACGGGATGACCGAGACGGGCGGCTTCTCTACGTCCAACCCGCGTGGTGCCGCGCGGCTCGGGACGGTCGGCACGGCCGTTGCCGGGGT
>JAUYKX010000063.1 GCA_030699055.1 Candidatus Nanopelagicales bacterium | reverse complement strand
CGGTCTGGTTGCCGGGCGGTAGGGTTACCACCGAGGCTGAAACGACGCCACGATGCCAACCGCTGCTAGCAACGTAGCCAGACAGGTCGGCGGCAGCATGCCGTTGGAGCTACTCGCTCGCGCCGGGTTGACAGCCTACGGGCTCATCCACATCCTGGTCGGGTGGTTGGCGCTGCTGATGGCATGGGGTGGGTCCGCCGGGGAAAGCTCCGATCTTTCCGGGGCGCTGCGGACCGTGGCTGAACAGCCCTTCGGCAAGATCATGTTGGGGCTGGTAGCGGGGGGCTTGGTGGCATTGGCGCTCTGGCAGGCCAGTGAGTCCATCTGGGGTTATCGCAACCGAGAGGGCGCCAAGCGCAAGCAAATCGCCAGTGGGACCAAAGCGGTGGTCTACGCCGCGCTGGGGGTCAGTGCTGGAAGGGTCGCATTCGGCTCGGGACAATCAAGCTCGGCGCAACAGCGGGAGGCCACGTCCGGTGTGCTAACGCTGCCCGCCGGACGGGTGATGGTCGTCGCCGCGGGGATGATCATCATCGGTGTTGGCCTCGCCCACATGGTCAAGGGCGGGAAGAAGTCCTTCCTTAAGGAGATCGATACCTCGTCGATGTCTCCGCTCGCCCGCCAAGGCGCAACGCGCCTGGGTCAGATTGGGTATATCGCCAAGGGGGTGGCCGTCGTCGCCGTGGGGGCCCTGCTCACATACGCGACCGTGACCTTCGACCCACAGATGCAGGGCTTGGACGGCGCCCTGCAGACGATCCTGGCGCAGCCGTCCGGGAAGTTGCTGCTCACGGTGTTGGCTCTCGGATTCGTAGCCTTTGGCCTGTTCACCATGCTCCAGTCGCGCTACCGCCGGATGTAGCCGAGCTGCGTGCCGAGCGCTAACCGTGGCGAGATCGGCGTGACAACAGGGGAGGGCGTTGAGTTCATCGTTCACGCAATGCCCGCCCGAGCGACGTTCCTGAGGTGAACTGATGCCCCGATCGATCCAAGAAATCCTCGATCACGCCGACGAACTCGCCAAGCGATTCGAGGACTACCAACCAGCCGATGGCGAGCGACCAGTCGAGAAGTACCTTTTACAGCGTGCCGCTCTGGCACGGGCCCGAAGCGAACGTCAGATCGTTGAGGCGGTCACAGCCGCACGCTCTGGGGGAATCCCCTGGAGCAGGATCGGTGAGATACTCGGAACGTCAGCTCAGGCCGCCCAACAGCGGTACGGGAGCGTTGTCGAACAGGTTT
The DNA here is from genome assembly GCA_030699055.1 of Candidatus Nanopelagicales bacterium. Lineage (GTDB taxonomy): Bacteria > Actinomycetota > Actinomycetes > S36-B12 > UBA10799 > JAUYKX01. Next base: position 2,852 of record JAUYKX010000063.1, on the reverse strand, counting down.
GACCCACAGCCTGTCCTGGCGCATGAGACATACAAAAGACACCGCCACCGAGCTGCCGATCTGCTCGGTCTTCAATGGCGGGCGATATCACCCGTATCAAGTTATCGGCTCCCCGTGTTTGTCACGGTCACGGAATCGATTATGCGCTCAGACCTATCGGGCGCCGTCACTCAACCCCTACGGCGTCTGCTGTAGCCAAAGCCGCCGAACAGGAAGAACAAGACGACGATAAGAATGATCCAACCAGTGGTGCTCACGAATCCTCCTAAATGCATAACTGAGAGTCGGAAACCAATCTACAGCAGCCGTCCCGTCCGTGCGGCGGTCAAGCTGGGTTTCACCGCCTGGGTTTCTATGAGCCGCAACCATCGCTCAGGACGGGACGTGCCGCGAGTCCCCTGTGGTATACCGTTCCCATGACCGGAGAATCGAGCAATCCTCCAGCCCCGCAGGACCAGAACATATCCGATGTTGGCGACATGGAGGTTCGTGGTCTGAATGAGCGGTCCCGCGGTGAACATTTCAGTGATGCCATCTCGGGGTTGGCCAGCACCCCGGCGTTCGCCCTGGCTCACGTGTTCTTCTTTGCTGGCTGGCTGGTTCCCTGTGTGTCAAGCTGACGTGAGACACTTGCCGTAGCCCATCATCTGTCAGGGCGAGAACAGGAACATGTAGACCATGACGATGACCACGACAGCTTTGCTCACCCGAGCCCATGATGGTGTGATGAGCGACGACGACCCGGCGGCGAAGCCGACGCGGCGACGGCACTCCGCCGAATACAAGCTCGCTATCCTCGGAGAGTACGAGCGCCTGACCGATCCGGGGGCCAAGGGCGCGTTGCTGCGTCGCGAAGGCCTGTACTCCTCCCACATTGTGGAGTGGCGGCGTGCCCGCGACGCCGGTGCGCTCCGCCAGCTTGCGCCGAAGGCGAGGTCGGCACGCCGTACTCCCGAGCAGTCAGAGATCGATCGCCTGCGCCGGCGCAACGAGCGACTCGAGAGCGACCTGGCCAAGCACAAGCTTGCCTTGGAGATCCAGGGAAAAGCATCCGAGCTCTTGGGGCGGCTGCTGGCCGAGAGCGACGAGACCAACGGGCAGCAGCCGTGATCGCCGAATGCTTCGACGCCATCGAGCCGCTGTTGGGCACCACGATGGCGTGCGCGGCGGTGGGCCGACCCCGGGCGACGCACTACCGCCACCAGTCAGCACCGCGACCGAAGTCTGTGACACCTCGGCCGGCGCCACCGAACAAGCTCTCCGACGCCGAGGTGAGCCAGATCCTCGATGTGTTGCGCTCACCCCGCTTCGTGGACCTCTCCCCGGCGCAGGCGTTCTATACCCTCCTGGACGAGGGCACCTACCTGGCAAGCGTATCGACCTACTACCGGCTGCTGCGGGCCAACGGCGAGGTCCGCGAACGACGCCGCCAAGCGACCCACCCGCCCCGGGTACGGCCCGAACTGGTGGCGCACAAGCCGCTGGTGGTTTGGAGTTGGGACATAACCAAGCTGAAGGGCCCGGGGCGCGGCGAGTACTACGACCTCTACGTCGTGTTGGACATCTTCAGCCGCTACGTGGCGGCCTGGTGTGTGGCAGGATCGGAGTCGGGTGAGCTGGCCAAAGAGCTGATCGCCGATGCCGTCGCCCGCCACCAGGTTCCCCCCGGCCAGCTGACCGTACACGCCGATCGGCCCAGCTCGATGACCTCGAATCCCGTCGTCGAGCTGCTTTGCTTCCTGGGAATCGGACGCAGCCACAGCCGCCCCCATGTGAGCAACGACAACCCTTACAGCGAGAGCCAGTTCAAGACATTCAAATACTGCCCGGCGTTCCCCGAACGTTTCGGCTGCATCGAGGACGCCCGGAGGTTCTGCGAGACGTTCTTCATGCATTACAACCATGAGCACCGTCATTCCGGCATCGGCTACCACACTCCCGCCTCGGTGCATTACGGCACCGCCGGTGAGGTCCGGGCCAATAGGGCCACCACCCTCGCCGCCGCCTATGCCGCCAACCCTGCCCGGTTCCGGTACCGCACACCCGAACCTCCCGATCTCCCCACAATCGCCTGGATCAACGAGCCCACAGAGGAGGTCGCACAGAACTCGTAAAGAAAGCATGTCTCAAAATGCTTGACAGGTTCCGGTTACGCAGACAGGGATGATGTCACTGGTCCCGATCTTTGACCCATTCCCTTTCACATTCCTGACACTTGTGGTATCGCTCGAAGCAATCTTTCTGTCGATTTTCGTCTTGATCAGCCAGAGACGGATGACACGACAGACGGATCTGCTCAGCCATCTCGATCTTCAAGTGAACCTGCTGGCCGAGCAAGAATCGACCAAAACTCTCAAAGTGTTGTACGCAATTGCGGAACACTTGGAGGTACCCGATCTTCCTTCTGATCAGACCCTCGCGGCCGATACGAGTGTCCGAGGGTTGATCGAAGGCATCAGGGTGAAGGTAGGGGTCGCTAGGCCTCGGGCGGGAACCCAGCGGGACGACCCTGTCCCGAGTCGATGATGGCCGCCCGCACGGCATTCTCGGTGAATCGACCTTACCCGTCTGCAAAACGGCTACAACGCGCCGACGGGCGGACCCCTCGATCTGATAGGACCATGATTCCCGTTTGGGTCTCCGGTCTAGCGGAAAAATCCTCTCAGCTTGTCCTCGACGGTGTCGGCGGCTTCTCCGGTCTTCTCCTTGATGGCGCCGACCAGGCGATCCCAGTTGCCACGGGCGCTGTCGAGTTCATCGTCGGTGATCGCTCCCCAGGTCTGGCGGATCCGTCCCCGGGCCTGCTGCCAGCGACCTTCGTTGGCGAGGCGACTATTCCAATCGATGGTCTC
>JAUYKX010000057.1 GCA_030699055.1 Candidatus Nanopelagicales bacterium | reverse complement strand
GATCCTGGGCGATTACCTGGCCCTTGGGCTGGTCCGATGTGATCGGGGTTTGCTGACCGAGACCCAAACCCTGGGCTTGCAGGGATCTTGTCGCATCCGCGACCGTCTTGCCGAGCACGTTCGGCACCGTCACCTTTTCGGCTGCCGAACCATCGAAAAGAAACTTTCCGAGCAGGAGAGCGCCGGCAGCCACGGCGATGATCGCGACCACGATTCCCACCCACACCCAGGGGCTGCGCTTGGAGGGTGACGGCTCGGCGGCCCGGATCGGATCCGTGCTCATGCCCAGGCCGCCCATCATGGCCGTCGGGGTTCCGCCGGCCCCAGCGGCTGCGGTCACGGGAACAGCCGCCGTGACCGGCATGCCGGCGATCGCGCGGTCGACATCGGCTCGGAACTCGGCCGCGGTCTGGTAGCGGTCATCGGGACTCTTGGCCAGTGAATGCAGCACCAGACCGTCCAGAGCCGGAGGCACAGCCGGATCAACCTGCGAGGGCGGCAGCGGGTTTTCACTGACGTGCTGATAGGCCACCGATACCGGCGAATCACCGACGAATGGCGGCCGGCTGGTGAGCAATTCGTACAGGAGACAACCAGTCGAGTAGAGGTCCGACCTGGCGTCGACCACCTCTCCCCGGGCCTGCTCGGGCGACAGGTACTGCGCGGTACCCATGACCGCACTGGCCGCGGTCATGGTGGCCGCCGAGTCGGCGAGCGCCCGCGCGATGCCGAAGTCCATCACCTTGACCTCGCCCGTGCGAGTCAACATCACATTGGCCGGCTTGATGTCGCGATGAACAATCCCGTGGCGGTGGGAGTAGTCGAGCGCCGCCAATACGCCCGAGATGATCTCCAGAGCGCGCTCGGGCAGAAGACGTCGACCGCTGGCCAGAAGCTGGCGCAAAGTCTGACCGTCCACGTATTCCATGACGATGTACGGGACGACTATGGAGCCGTTGCCGTTGTCCAGAACGTCTTCGCCTGTGTCGTAGACGGCGACGATGTTCGGGTGATTGAGCGAGGCCGCCGACTGGGCTTCCCGTCGGAAGCGGGCCTGGAATGCTGGATCCTTAGCCAAGTCCGGTCGAAGGATCTTGATTGCGACCCGTCGACCGAGCCGCAGGTCCCGGCCCTCCAACACCTCGGCCATTCCGCCACGGCCCAGGGCGCCACCGAGTTCGTATCGATCGCCGAGCCTGCGCGGTTCAGTCACGTCGAGCCTCCCTGTGCCCCGTAAACGTCATCATGCCCTCCCGGTTACCGACTGCCGAGTATGGCCTGGATCACTGCCCGGGCGATGGGGGCCGCCAGTCCGTTGCCGGAGACTTCCCCGCCTCCGGCATCCTCGATGGCCACCGCCACGGCCACCCTAGGCGAGTCGGCAGGCGCCACCGCCACGAACCAGGCCGTGGCCGGTCGACCATCTCCGGTCTCCGCCGTCCCGGTCTTGCCTCCCACCTGGATTCCCGGGATCCGGGCGTTCGATCCGGTTCCCGAGTTGACGACCCCGACCATCATGCTCATCTCGGCCGACGCATTCTCGGCGCTCAATGCGCGACCGAACTGGGAGGGACTGGCTGTTTGCACGACCCTCATGTCCGGTCCCCGAACTTCCTTGACCAGATACGGGTTCATGACAATTCCCCCGTTACCGATACCCGACCCGACCAGGGCCATCTGCAGTGTGGTCGCGCTGACATCAAACTGGCCGATGGCGCTCATCGCCGTCTGGGCGGCGTCGAGGTCCGAAGGGAATCGGCTGGTTGCCGCCCTCATCGGGACGGTCATGCTGGTCCCGAAACCGAACTTTTCGGCCTGGCCGCGGAGAGCATCCTGACCGAGTTGGTTGCCGAGCCAGGCGAAGGCCGTGTTACAGGAAATGGCCAGCGCTTGAGCAAGCGTGACCTTGCCGCCGGGACCGCACGCCTGGCCGTTCCAGTTTGGGATGTCCCGGCTGGTGCCGGGTAGCCGATATCGGGCCGGTCCGGGAATCACCGAATTGGGGTTGTACCGGCCCGACTCCAAGGCCGCTGCGGCGGTGACCAACTTGAATGATGATCCGGGCGGCGGGTTCGACACCAGCGGCCGGTTGAGCATCGGCTTCTTCGGATCGGCCTGGAGTTTCTCGTAATACTCCTGGATCTTCTTGAGATCGTGGTTCGCGAGTTGGTTGGGGTCGTAGGAGGGGCTGGAGGCCATCGCGAGAATCGCCCCGGTACCGGGTTCCAGGGCCAGAACCGAGCCGACCTTGCCGCTGAGGCCCTCGAACGCGGCGCGTTGGGCTGACGCGTTGAGGGTCAGGGTGACGCCCCCGCCTTGTGGACTACGCCCGGACAGTAGTTGCTGGATCCGGTCGACGAAGAACAAGTCGCTGTCGCCGTTGAGAATCGGATTCTCGGTCCGCTCGATGCCCGTGGACCCGTACAGCAGGGAGTAGAACCCGGTGACTGGAGCGAACATCTGACCCTGCGAATACACCCGCAGGTACTTGTACTCGTCGTCGGTCGGAATAGATCGGGCGACCGGGTCGACCCCGACCAGGATGGGCCCTCGCTCGCGGTCGTATTCCTCGAGGACCGTTCTCTGGTTGCCGGGGCGGTCCTTGGTCTCACCGGCGAACAGCACCTGCTGGCAGGTCACGTTGACGAGTAGTGCGGCCAGAAGGACGGCCAGGAGTCCGCCTAGTCGCCTGATCGCGCGATTCACGGTTTGATCACAACCTGTGGTGACTGCTCGAGATTGGTGCGGCGGGCCCGATCGGAGATTCTGAGCAGCAAAGCCAACATGATCCAGTTGGCCACGAGGGCCGAGCCGCCGTAGGACAACCATGGGGTGGTCAGGCCGGTGAGCGGAATGAGCCGCGTCACCCCACCGATGACGACGAACACCTGAAGGGCGAGAACGGTTCCCAGGCCGGCGGCGAGCAGCTTGCCGAAGGGGTCGCGGCAAATGATCGCGGTTCGCAGCGCCCGTTCGATGATCACTCCGTACAGCAGGAGGATGGCCATGAACCCGACCAGGCCCAACTCTTCGCCCAAAGCCGCGGCGATGAAGTCAGTCTTGGCGAAAGGAACGAACTGGGGGTAGCCCTGTCCAAGGCCCGTTCCCATGATCCCGCCGTTGGCCAGGCCGAAAAGCGATTGAGCGATCTGGTAACCCTGGTCGTTCGCATAGGACCAGGTGTCAAGCCAAACTTGCACCCGCAACCGCACATGCCCGAAGGCCAGGTAGCCGAGCACCGCCGCAAACAGGAACATCACGGAGCCGATGATCAACCAGGTTTTGCGTTGGGTTGCCAGGTAGAGCATCGAGACGAAAAGCCCGAAGAACATGAGTGCGGTGCCGAGGTCTTTCTGGACGGCGAGAATTCCCAGTGCGATCAACCAGGCGACGAGGATCGGTCCGAGATCGCGCGCTCGCGGGATCCCGAGTCCGAGGAATTTGCGGCGCACCAAGGCCAATGAATCGCGCTTGACCACCAGGTAGCCGGCGAAGAATATGGTCAAAAGGATCTTAGCCAATTCGGAGGGCTGGAACGACAACGGTCCGAGTTGGACCCACAGGGTTGCCCCGTTCACCGTACTTCCGATCACGGGCAGCATCGGCAGCAAGAGCAGGACCACGCCCGCCACCATTGCCGTATAGGTGTACCGCTGCAATCGTCGGTGATCCCGAACTGTCACCAGGACCCCGGCGAACAGAACCAAGGCCAGGGTCGTCCAGATCAGCTGAGCCGGCATGTCTCCCGACGGCAGGGGACCCTCATTCCGCAACGCCCGCAGCTTCTCGGCCACATCAATTCTGTGGATCATGGACAGGCCCAGGAAGTTGAGCAGGGCGGCGACCGGTAGCAGTAACGGGTCGGCAATAGGCGCCCAGATCCGGACGCAGACGTGCGCCCCGATGAAGAGAACGCCTACCAAACCGATCACGAGCGCGAGGTTCTCCGGCAGCCTGCCTTCGGTGCCCAGGCCGACATTGGCATAGGCGTAAGCGCCGACCAGCCAGGCCAGGATCAACAAAATCAACTCGGTGTTGCGCCGGGCCCCCGGTACTCGACGCGAAGCACGCACCTCGGCTTTGGCTGGAAGTGCGGCCTGGGTGGTCATCGGGTCGGCTCCTCGGCTGCGGGCTCATTTGGTGATCCCGGGCCGGCTTCGGTCGGCGGAGGAGCCGTTGGACAGCCGGGTGTTGTGGGCTCGACGCGGCAGGTTACCGCCTGCGCCTGCAGCGCGGCCACAATGTCACGGGCGCCATCCAAACCCCGGGCCGGGATGGCCTCCTGAACCTGCTCCTGCGAGTGGAGCGGCAGCGAGGACACGGCAGTGTCCGTTTCCGCCACGACCCGGGACCACCCGTGTGGGCCGGTCCCGACGGCCACCCCGCGATATATCGCCACGTAGCCGTTGGAGTCGGAAACGAAGTACTGCTGTTGCGCCCAGTACCAACCGCCCGCCGCGGCTACAACGGCTACCGCGAGAACCGCGGCGATCGCCGCCCACCAGGTTCGGCGCGGCCGCCCGACCCGAATCGCTTTGTCCGTGGCTTCGCCAGTAGTCGAACCGGCAGCGGGGGGTCTGGTGGGGTCGGGTTCGGAATCGGCCGGGAAAGCGATCCCCGGGAGTCGGTCGCGGTTGCGCCATTGCGCTGCCGCACCAACCACGACCGGTACCTCGGCGGCGCCGGCCTCCAATGCCTGGTCACCCTCCACAACCACGTCGGCCACCACACACGTGACGTTGTCCGGGGCCCCCGCTTCCAGTGCCCGGTCGACGAGGGCGGTCACGGCTCCGGTGGGATCGCCATTGCTGAGCAAGGCCCGCAACTCGGCGGGGGCTACGACACCTGTCAGGCCGTCGGTACACAGCAGGTATCGGTCGCCGGCCTCGGCTTGCCTGATCGACAGGTCGGGCTCGACGGCGTGGACTCCGTCTACCGCTCTGATCAGCAGGTTTCGCTTGTGGTGGACAGCGGCCTGTTCGGGCGTTATTCGGCCGGCGTCAACCAGGGTCTGCACGTACGTGTGATCCGTCGTCAGTTGGTGCAGTCGGCCGTCGCGCAACAGGTACGCGCGGGAATCGCCTACGTGGGCGATCGCCAGGCGGTCACCCTCCCAGGCCAGCGCCGTGATGGTGGTGCCCATTCCCGCAGCCTCCGGAGACGAACTGACCACCCCGACCAGCCGTTCGTGGACCTGGCTGACCGCGTCGTCGAGATGTTCCAGAACCTGCTCGCCCAGGGCGGGGCGGTCCAGTTCGGCCAGAACGGCGACCGCGGTTGAGCTCGCCAACTCGCCGGCCGCGTGTCCGCCCATGCCGTCGGCCACGACCAGCATGTGTGCCCCGGCGTAACCGGAGTCTTCGTTGCCCTGACGGATCAAACCGACATCGGATCTCGCCGCGTAGCGCAGGGCACGGCCGCTCATGGCAGACCCATTACTTCCGCAACTCGAGCACGGTTTGCCCGATTCGCAGCGGTGCTCCGACTTCCAACACGGTCGGGCCGGTGATTCGGGTTCGATCGATCCACGTCCCGTTTGTCGATCCGAGATCTTCGACTATCCATCGCCCTTCACTCGGACGCAATCGGGCATGTTGACCCGAGGCGTAGTCGTCCGTGATGGACAAGGTGCAGTCGGGGGAGCGACCGATGGTCACCGGACTGGTTCCCAAAGGCAACTTGGTTCCGGCCAGTGAGCCCTGCCGGACCACCAGAACCCGGGCATTCGCCCGGGTTCGACGCTGACGACTCGTCGATCGGGCCCGATCCGCACCGGGTAGACCAGCGGCCAGCGGAGTCTCGGGCGGAGCGATGAGATCGCGTCGCAGGGCACTGGCCACCAGGAGTACGAAGAACCACAGCAGGGCGAGAAGCCCCAGCCGCAGAAGAGTCAGCGCGAGGGCACTCACGAGCCACTCCGAAATGTCAGGGTGGTCGAGCCGAGCCGAACCTTGGCACCGTCATGCAAGGTGCTCTCGTTCACCCGGACGCCGTTGACGTACGTCCCATTCGTCGAGCCCAGATCGCGAATCACTGCCGAGTTGCCGACAATGATGTCGGCGTGATGGCGGCTCACTCCGGGGTCGTCGATTCGGATGTCCGAATCAGCTCCCCGGCCCAGCCGGGTAACCCCCTGGTTGAGCGGATGTTCCGCACCGGCCGCCAGCAGGCGAGGAGTGCCGGCGGAGGCACCGGCGCCGGCGGACACGGCGGCTTTGGCCTCGCTGCGCGTGCGGATCGTGCCTGTGTCGAGTTCGGAATCGAGATTGAGGGAAACCGACACGGGTCCGAGAAACGTGTACCCCTGTTCTTCGGCGTACTCACGCACCATCGACGCGAGTTCCGCGCGAAGGGTTTCGGAATAGACCGCGAGTCTTTCGTAGTCCTCGTCCGACAGAGCCACAACGAATACGTTGGGGACGACGGTTCGGCCCCGCGCGACGATGGCGGCACGATCATCCATTTCGTGCTGCAAAGCGGCCGCGATCTCGACTGGCTGGACCTCGGACTTGAACGCCTTGGCGAAAGCGCCGTTGACCGCCCGGTCAACTCGCTGTTCGAAGCGGTCCAGCAAGCCCATCCGCTACCTCCCGACTAAGAGACACCCGACGGCCTGGAAGTGGCCTCGGCCAACCTTTCCACATCGCGGCGTTCGGTGCCGCGCGACTCGGGTGACAGCAGGCCCGGGTCCGGTCAAAGCCCGGCGGAGGTCCCGCGACTCCAGCGGCCCCAGCCGATCGCATTGGCCGCTCGCACGCGGTACTCCGACTTCTTCCGGCCACTGGTGAAGGCGTGTGAAGAGGCCTCGGGCGGAACGTACACCGAAGACCATTTGCTCCACCGACCACTGGTCGGGTTCCACTGCCGTCTGTTCACTTGGTATCCCCGGATTTGGGCACCGTGCCCGTCCGGTGGGTTCCAGACCAGGTTGGCGCGAACCTTGATCCTCGGTTCCGTGTCGATCAGCAAAGTCGGTCGGTCCGGGGCGAAGACGACTGGTGCCGTGGCTGCTGGGTTGGGCGTGACGTTGCGCGGGCTGCGCATGAATCCCCGAACGAATCCGCCGCCGTAGGAGCCGAAGGCCGCTGATTCCTCCAGCTCGTAGGTCTTGCGTCCAGCGCGAGAAGCGTTTTGCTCGACTGCGTGGATGGTGTTGCCCTCCACTCGGTCGACGACGGTGACGTGACCGTAGTACCCGTGGGCTTCGATCACCAAGTCGCCGGGCACGGGAACGTATCCCGAGCCATTGGCGTGAAACTCGAGTCCGCCGCTGCCTTCCGGAATGTAGCGGGCTCCGCCGTTGCGGCCCGCGAAGACCGTGCCCCACCCTTTGACGTGGTACAGGCGAGCGGCGAGTTCGACGCACTGCCAACCACCTCCGTACTGAACGGCTCGGTTGCGCACCGAAAAGCCGTCACAAGAGCGCCCGCCAGCCCCGTTCGACCGAACTGGAACCCCGTCTCCGCCCAGCCAGTCGGACTTCGCGACCAGGACCTTGCCGCAGGGAACAGGACCGGCGATGGCGGCGGTGGGAGCCGACAGGACCAGCCCGGTTCCGATGATTGCCCCGCAGGCCACCCAGGCTTTGATGCGCATGAGCACATGCCTAGCGAATGACGAACCTGTCGAGCGCCTTAAATAAACCGCAGTAAACCGGCAATACGGACAAAACGCCGTGGGTTAGCCCACATTCGTTCGCTCTGACTCCCTCGGGGCGTCGCCCGCGGCCGGGGAGGGTGCTGCACGCGATGCTCTCAATCGAAGGAAAAGTCCCACGATCGACACGACGGCGAGCGCGCCGACCACCGTCACCGGTGAAGGCGACCACAGGGCCAGAACCAACCACACGAGGCCCAGAACGGCGGCCAGGCTCGCTCGTCGACAGACTTGCCCGCCAGCGGACGATGGCCAGAGTGAATCAAGCTCGCTCAAGCCGTTCAGGATCAAGTCGGTTGACTGCGCGAGCACCGTGACGGCGAGCGCGACGGCAATGGCTCCCAACCCGATGTTGATCGCTGGCGGCAAGAAGGCGACGAGGGCGTTCAGTTGAACGCTCGGCGCCACAATCACGCCACCAAGCAGCATCAGTAGACCGGCCATCGTGGCCAGCAGGACCAGTGCCGATGTGATGGCGGTGATGATGGTCGGACGGGTTTTTGATCCGCGTCCCAAGCCCAGGCCTGGATGGGCCAGGGCGGCAATCACCAACGCCACCGGGAATGCGATGTTCTCAAGCCAACCCGGGTCGCCAGCGGGGATCATGCGTGTGCCGAGGTTGGCCGGCGAGCCCAGAAAGATGCCCCCGACCAGGGCGAGAACGGCGATGACTGCCACCACCACGAGCATGAACTTCGCCCGACCGCGACCTCCGCCTCCCCCCCAACCGGCGGCTACCCCCCCGACGATGACCGGGATGGCCAGTGCCCAATAGGCCAGGCCCGTCAGATCAGCCGCGACGCCCACAGCGAAGTCGACCAGTACCAGACCAAACCCCACGACCACCACGACGGAACACAACCAACCGGCGAAGGACGCGGCCGGTGAGCGAGTTTCGAAACGTACCCATCCTCCGCGACTGACCAAGCCTGCGGCTACCACCGCGACCAGCACCGAGATCGCGGCGATGACGGCTGACCAGATGTTGAATCCGATGGCCAGGGTGGCCGCGGAGGCCACCGTGACGATCGGCAAAGTCAGCGCGAATGTCCGGGAGAAGCCACTGTTTTCTCCCGCAGGGAGCTTCCGGCCCAGCAGGCCCACCAGAACGTAGATCGCGACGACAGCTGAGAAAACGATCGCGGCGGACATCAGCGGTGCTCCGCACAATTGCTGGGCGCCGGTTCGCCGGCTATTCGATCATTCATCCAGTCGACAACCGGAACCCGAGCCGACAGCAACAATTCGGTGTGGGTGGTGTCGCGGTACTCCTGCAACTCGACCGTGGAACCGTACTGACACATCGTCTTGAAGGCCGCCATCGTGAATTGGGGGACGATCGTCGTGTCGTCGAGTCCCTGGGTGAACAGAATTGGCATCGAGATCGGCCGGACGGGGACGTTCTGGTTGAGAACGTTCACCAAGGCCGGTGGCAGGTCCGACTTGACGTAAGCCGAAAGTGGTTGGTCGAAGTTGTCGGCCATCGCGCCGCCACACAACTTGCCGGCCAGGGGAAGCTTGGCCAGCCCTTCCGGCGTGAGTACGTCGCTCGGTTTCAACTGGTCGGGATACGTATCGGTCCAGGCCTTGGTCAGGTAGGTGAGGAACTCGCCGCGACCGGCCGCCGACTTCCCGGTGGTTGACGACACGAGTTGTTTGGCCACGATCGGCAGACCGATGATGATCCCCGGAGCCTGTGAAACGACTCCGCGAATGGCCAGGTCCGGTGCGTAGTCCTGCCAGTAGGCGGCGGCGGCCAGGGAGGCCTGGCCCCCTTGCGAATGACCGTTGAGAACCTGGCGATTCGCGTCAACGCGGTCGGGGAATTGGGTCACTGCGGCTCGCATCGAATCGAGCACCGAGTAGGCCTCCGACTGGGCCACCAGATACGAGGGAGTGCCCGGTGCGCCCATGTCCTGAAAGTCCGTGGCGACGACCGCGTAACCGGAGTCGACCAAGGGCTGGATCTGCGAGATCCAGAACAGAAAACCGGACATTCCTTCGGTGAACGGAGCTTGCGAAACTCCGCAGTATCTTCCAAGCCCCACCGTCCCGTGGGCAAATCCGACCAGGGGTCGACCATTGGCCGGGTTCGGTTCGGCTCGGTCGAAGAAGGCGGCTGTCACGGCGACCGGATCTCCGTTCACCCTGGTCGACATGTACATGACCCGATAC
>JAUYKX010000056.1 GCA_030699055.1 Candidatus Nanopelagicales bacterium | reverse complement strand
TCTACATGCCTGCATGCCTACTGTAAAAAAACTAGAATTTCCACTCCAGGCCCAGGATCGGGAACAACCCCTGCTGCTCCTGGAAACGCACCGTGTTGGTGCGGCGGTTCCAGGTGTAGGCGGAGAAGTTCTTGCGGTTGGTGACGTTCTGGACACCAAAGAAGACGACCAGGGGCCGCGAGAAATTGAACGTCCGTTGCGCGCGCAGATCGAGGCGAAAGTACGCGGGGGCGCGTTCACCGTTGACGCGGGTGAGATCAAAAATGCCTCGCCCGACAGACGCTGAAAGTGCTTCGTCAAAGGGCGTGTATGGGCGTCCACCCAGGTAGGCGACACGGGTCGACACCTGCCAGTTGGTGGTCAACTCCACGCCGCCGGACACGTTCACCACAAACGGGTAATCAAACGACCCCGGCCTCAACTCGTTGTCCAGCCCGGCCTGCCTGGAGCGCGCCAGAGAGACGTTGGCCTGACCGAACCAGCGCTGGCCCGGTGCACGTTCAATGAAGAGTTCCACGCCCTCGGCGCGGCCGCGCCCCTGGCTCGTCAGGGGAAACAGGACTTCACGGACGTTGAAGGTGTCGCCCACGTTGGCGAGCGACAGCGTCGGAAATTGTGTCGAGACGGGATAGTCCTCGTACCGCTTCACATACCCTTCGAGCGTGATACGCGTGAGGGCGTCAGGCTGGAAGGTGAAACCCGACACAAGGTGATCGGCACGAATGGGCGTGAGGGACGCGTTCTCGGGAAAGGCCGAGAGGAACAGGAAAAACGGCTGTTGGAAATACCGGCCGGCGCTCGCGTTCCATCGCACACGCTCGGTGAGCTGCACGCCAAGGCCCAGGCGGGGACTCACGCGTCCGTGGCCGGTGTATTGATAGTGATCAAACCGCAAACCGGCCGTCAGGTTGATTTTTGGCGTCAGGTCCTGCGTGAGCTGGCCATACGCACCGGACTGATACGCCGTGAACTTTCGATTCAGCGTGAACGCATTGATGCCCGGCTCCACCGAGAACGGGCTGTCGTCGCCCAGCGGTGACCCGGTGTCGTAATTGAGCCGGAAGATCTTGAAGCTGCCGCCGACCTGGAACTTGGTCCGGGCGCCGAGCATCGACATGTAGGTCGTCAGGTCGTACTTGAACGTGGTCTCACTCTCGCGCGACCCTTCCGTGAAGACGAGGGGCCCCTGGTCGATGAGATCGTCAACAGGAATACCTTCGGGCGGCACACCGTCGCGCACCAGATCCTTCACCGTCGAGGTGACCGAGGCTTCCGAGTGTGAGACGCCCAGCAGGCCCACGCCGCGTGAACCGAAGACACGCTGCCAGTTGATGCCGGTGGCGCTGCGCCAGCCGCGGTACCGGATGTCGAAGTCCGCGAGACCCTCGTCGAGGTCGGTGTCCTCGGTCAGGCCAAGCCGGATCTTGTCGATGCCTGTGACATTCACGACCCACAGCCGGTCCGCGGCCGACACGTCGTACACCGCCTTGGCGTTCACCGTGTAGAGCACCGGCACACCGCCAAATCCAACGTCCTTGGTGAAGAAGTCCAGGAAACTGCGGCGCGCGGAGACCACCCACGATCCTTTGCCCCCACCAAGGGGCCCCTCGAGAATCGCCCCCGCACCGGCGAACCCGACCGTGCCCTTTGCGCGCACACGCTTGCGGTCGCCCTCGCGCTGGGCGATCTGAAGAACGCTTGAGACACGGTTGATGTACGGCGCGGGATATCCGCCGGTCAGAAACGTCACGTCCTGGATCAGCTCCGTATCGAGGATGCTGACCGTGCCCCCTGCCGACGCAAAGTTGGCGAAGGCGTTGATGTTCGGAATCTCGATGTTGTCGACGACGAAGAGATTTTCGAGCGGACTGCCGCCGCGCACGATGATGTCATTCCGGAAGTCATTGGTCCCGATCACCACACCCGGCAACGTCTGCAGGTATCGCGACACGTCCTGAAGCGCACCGGCGTTGTTGAGAATCTGCGCGGGGCGGATAAGGAAATTGGACGTCTTGACCTCCTCAGGCACCACAAACGCCGAGGCGGTCACCGTCACCGTTTGATCAAACTTGCCGACCACCGGGGCCTGCAGGGTGATCGCCACCACCGCATCGAGGCCGGCGCGCACGTCAATCGCCTCACTGGTCACACGGGGTTCCCCCGGGGGCGTGAGTTCGAGCCGGTACTGCCCGGCGCGCACCTCAGTGAGCCTGAACTTGCCGGCCTCGTCGGTGACCACACAGCGGATCGTGTCGACAACACAGACCGTGACAGCCAGCGCCGGTTGTCCGTCCGCAGCGGTCACCGTTCCGGCAATCGCACCGACGCCAGTCGTATCCTGGGCCAGGCTGTGCACAGGAAGAAAAAGACCAAGAACTATTACAACAGCAATCAAAACAGACTTCACGCGCATCACACCTATCTCTACGGATGGCGCGGGCGATCCGTTGTCACCTACCACCGATACGTCGTCGCAGCCGCCTGCGTCGCCACTGCCATCCGCAGTTGCTCGGCCACCGCTCTGGGCAGGTACGGCACGTCAACGGCATGGGCACCGGCACCAGCCGTATCGACCGCAACGGACGCCATCTGCCATCGCCGATCAATCGGCGACTCCTGAACGGCGACGCACTGCACCTTGGAGATCGGCACGACCGTCACCGACTTCCACAACCAGCCGCTGCGAAAGTAGATGGCCTCGTCGGTGCGCGCCCATCCGAGACTCCGCACGTACTGACGTGCACCCACCACACCCCACACGCACAACACCGTCGTCGCCGCGGCGGCCCAATACCATTCAAGCCAATAGGCCGAGATGGCGCCCATGACGAGCGCAAAATACACGGCGAGGCGCATGCGCCGTGTCCCGGCCCGGTCATCGGCAGGCTTCCAGTCGACCTCGTTCAACGCGACATCCGGCAACAGTTCGCGGACAACCACCGGAACCCGATCGATGTGAATGATGGGGGCCACCCACTCGCGCTCGGAGACACCGGCGCCTTGCACGGCGCCCCCGGCGGTCTCAACCCGAACCGCCGCCCTGCCCGATACCAGGTGGCCTGGGGTGCGCACGATTTTCACCGCCTGCACGCGCCGAAGCGGTACGGTGCCGGTCACCTTGGTGAGGGCTCCGTATTC
>JAUYKX010000046.1 GCA_030699055.1 Candidatus Nanopelagicales bacterium | reverse complement strand
TCGTTCATGGGCAAGGGGCGGCAACCATCGTGGTGTTGGACTGCGGTTTCACCGTGGTGGCTCCGGAACTGACGGACACGATGTTCAGGGTGCTGATGCGAGCCGCAGCGATCATGGCTGCTCAACAGGTGCGCCATGACCTGGCCCTGTGCGCCGATCGCACTGTCGTCTACCTTCCCGGACCGTGGCCGATCAAGAGTCGGCCCGACGAGTTCACTCATAGCGTGCAGTACGCGGACGCGGCATACGAGTTGAATCTGGCGTTCCTCAAGGACTTCGAGCCGGATGGCCCGGGCCGTTATGGCTATGCGCCCGCGGACGAAATAGCTGCCCCGGTGCCCGTCGCCGAGCACTGATCGGTCAATATTTGCCTGCGTGTTGGCGGGTCAAGTACCGGCTCGTCGGTTGGGTAATCGAGCTGAGGAGAGGTAATAGATCATGGCGGTTCACGAGGCGCAGCTGGGAAGGTTTCTGGAGGACTTCGAGGTTGGCGATGTCTACCAGCATCCGTTTGGCCGGACGATCTCCGAAGCGGACTCCACCTGGTTCACGTTGTTGACCTGCAACACGAACCAAAACCACTTCAACGCCGACCTCGCGAAATCAAACCCGATCACCGAAGGCAAGATCATTGTGAACTCCGGGTTCACTGTGGCGCTGGTTTTGGGCCTTTCTGTGATTGACATGAGTCAAAACGCCGTCGCCAATCTGGGTTGGACTGATATCAAGCTGACGCATCCTGTGTACATCGGTGACACCATCTATGCGGAATCAATCTGTATCGACAAGCGGGAATCCGCCAAGCGCCCCTTCGCGGGCATCGTCACCATGAAGACCCGGGGCCTCAACCAGGATGGCGACGAGGTCGTCTCCTGGAAGCGGACGGTGATGGTGCCCAAACGTGACTCCGGAATCGGGCAGAACTACTTCCCCGAGGCCAAGAACGGGCCGCTCGAGTTGCCCGAAGTCGAGTAGGGGTCACCTTCGCCAGTCGCCCTGTTCAAGCCCGGTCCGTCCCGGCGCGGAACCCGAGTGGTCAGTTCGACCGGCCGGTAGTCGGACTTTGGTACGGAGCGACGGCAGGCGTGGTTGCGCAGTTCGAGTGGGCCGGGCGGCCCGCGAATCGATCCTGGAACCAGTTCGCCACACTCGGTCCCGCTACGACGGCCGTGAACTGGTGGGTCTGGGCGCCGATGTTGCGGATTGGCCCAAGCCAGTCGACCGAGATGTTCGAGCCGGCCGCGCACCATTTCTGTTGGAGCAAGGCGGTGGTGTTGGCAAAAACCACCCCGTCGTTGACGCTTTGGATGACCAAAGTGGGCAATTCGGCCGGCAGTGGTTTTGGCGTCTGGTCGATCAGTGCCCGATGCCAGGCCGGGTTTTCAGCCGGGTTCATGGCGAAGGGCTGATTGCCCAGCTCCTCCTCGATCAGTCCGGCTAATCCACCTTCAATGTTGCATTTCTCGGCGATATTGCGCCAGTTGCCCCGGGCCGCGTCGGAAACCACCTGGTCCACCGATACGTCGGGGTAGGTGGCGGGCCAGGAGAGCATCACTTGCGGGCCAATGACCCAGCCGATCATCGTGTTCCACTGCTGGTCGACCAGGGCGACGAATTCGGCGGCGGGCGCGGCGGCGGCGACTCCGGTCAGCTTGAGCTCGGGCGCGTAGCTCTTCGACAGTTCACCGGTCCACAGGGCTGAGTGGCCACCCTGGGAGTGGCCGAAAACACCGTATTCGGAGCCGGCGTGGGATTCCGGGAACCGTTGAGCCATTCGGACCGAGTTGAGCACATCCTGAGCCTCGCTACGTCCAACCAGGTAGTACTCGATTCCGGGTGTGCCCAATCCGGCGTAGTCGGTGGCGCTGACGACCCAGCCGAGATCGACCATCTCCTGCGCCCAGGTCATCACCGCCAGTGGGTCGGGAGTGCGGGATGGGGCGCATTTGTCGCCCATCCCCGTGGTCGGGTGCGCCCATGCGATTACCTGCCGGTCACCCTTCGCCGGCTTCCCGTTGGGAACGAAGATCATGCCGGATACGGCCACCGGTTTTCCGTGTACATCCTCGCTCAGGTAAAGCACTCGATGAGCCGACGCGTTATTGAGCGCGATGTTCGGCATCGGTTCCGACCGCAGAATGTCTCCGGGTTTGCCCGCCGGTAAAGGATCGGGCGGCAGGTAGAACGGTTCCAACTCTGCTTGCGCACGTTCAGTCGAGGCGCTCTGGGACCAGAGCACCGCCCCGACAGTCACGGCACCGCAAAGGATTACCGCCAGGATGAAGATCCCAATGATCTTAAATGCGCGCATTCAAGCAGGGTAGTGAGGCGCTACCGGCGGTCACAACCTCACATGGGCGGTCAGGGTGTCCGATGTTCCCGGACGGAACATGAGATCCGCGACGTGACCCGCATTCCGCAGATCGTCGGCTACGAGGGCAACCTGGGCGACATCTCCGGCCGTCCCCGACACGACCACTTCCGAAACGGCGGTCCGCTGAGACACCTTGGCCTCCGACTTGCTCTTGCGAATGGCGCTCAGCACTGTCGCCGCATTGGCCAGAACGTCGGGAGAGGTCTGTTCCGCGTCGACGGGAAGCTCGGCAGCCGTGGGCCAGGCTGAGCGATGAATCGAGTTCGGTTGCCACCAGGACCAAGCCTCCTCGGTGACGAAGGGCAGGAACGGGGCGAACAAACGCAGTTGGCAGGAGACGGCCGCAGTCAGCGTCGCCTGTGCCGAGAGGGCATCGGGCTCGCCCTGCGAGCCGCGGGCGCGTTCCTTGACCAGCTCCACGTAGTCGTCGCAGAAGGACCAGAAGAAGCCCTCGGTCAGTTCCAGGGCACGGGTGTAGTTGCAGTTGTCGAGGGCCCGGGTGGCGCCCTCGATGACCTGGACCAAATTCGCGAGCAGTGATCGATCGAGCGGATGCGTGATCTGATCAACGTCCGCCGAAGTACCGACGGAAACGGTCAGCCGCGACACATTCAAGATCTTGATTGCCAGTCGCCGGCCCACCTTCATCTGGCCTTCGTCGACTCGGGTGTCGGTGCCCGGACGTCCGGACGCCGCCCAGTAGCGGATGGCGTCGGATCCGTGCTGCTCAAGCAAGTCCGTCGGTGTCACCACATTTCCTCGGGACTTGCTCATCTTCTTCCGGTCCGGATCCAGCACCCACCCGGAGATCACCGTCGTACTCCAGGGCAGACAGTCGTCTTCCAGATGCGCCCGAACGACAGTGGAGAACAGCCAGGTTCGGATGATTTCGTGTGCCTGGGGCCGCAGATCCATTGGCCAGACGCGCGACCACAAGTCAGGGTCGCGTTCCCACCCACCCGCGATTTGCGGGGTCAGTGAGGAGGTGGCCCAGGTGTCCATGACGTCGGGGTCGCCCATGAAGCCACCCTGTTGACCGCGTTGCGACTCTTCGTATCCGGGCGCCGCGTCGCTGGACGGATCGACCGGCAGCTCGGCCTCCTGAGGAACAATCGGGTGGTCGTAGTCGGGCTGACCCGACTCGTCGATCGGGTACCAAACAGGTAGGGGAACGCCGAAGAAACGCTGTCGTGACACCAGCCAATCACCGTTGAGTCCCTCCACCCAGTGGCTGTAACGCACCTGCATGTGGGTCGGATGCCAGGACAGTTCTTCCCCTCGTTTCAGCAGTTCCTGACGCAGCCCGGCATCACGCCCGCCGTTGCGCAGGTACCACTGCCGGGTGGTGACGATTTCGAGAGGGCGATCGCCTTTTTCGAAAAACTTGACCGGATGGGTGATGTCCCGGGTTTCGCCGACCAGGTCACCGGACGCGGCAAGAGCTTCGGCCAGACGTTCGCGAGCGGTGTGGGCGGTCGCCCCGGCGATGACGGCGAAAGTGTCGCGGCCGGTCTCGCTGGTGACCCAGGGAGGGATTTCGGCGACAACACGCCCGTCCCGGCCCAATATCGGCCGGGTGTCCAGGTTCAGCTCGCGCCACCAGGTGACGTCGGTCAGGTCACCAAAAGTACAGATCATCGCGATACCGGTTCCCTTCTCGGGATCCGCCAGCGGATGGGCCAACACCGGAACCTCGGCCCCGAAGATCGGGCTGGTGACCTTCGATCCGAACAGTTCCCGATACCGGTTGTCGTCGGGGTGCGCCACCAGGGCGACACAGGCGGCCAACAGTTCCGGTCGAGTGGTGTCGATCAGTACCGGATCACCGGACGCCCGATGGAATCTTAGCCGGTGATATCTGCCCGGACGCTCGCGATCCTCCAGTTCGGCCTGGGCGACGGCTGTGCGGAAGGTGACGTCCCACAGCGTGGGAGCCTCGGCCTGGTACGCCTCGCCCCGAGCGAGGTTGCGCAGAAAGGCCCGCTGCGAAGTCGCTCGGGCATTCTGGTCGATCGTCTGGTAGGTCAGAGTCCAGTCCACGCTGAGACCGAGCCGACGCCACAGATCTTCGAACACCTTCTCGTCGTTGGTGGTCAGCTGCTGACACAACTCGATGAAGTTTTGGCGCGAAATCGGTAGCTGTTGCTTGCCCGGCTTGTCGGGGGGAAGGAAATCAGGGTCATACGGCAGCGATGGTTCGCAGCGGACCCCGAAGTAGTTCTGCACCCGCCGCTCGGTGGGCAGGCCATTGTCGTCCCATCCCATCGGATAGAAGACCTCGCGACCACGCATTCGCTGATAGCGGGCGATGCAATCGGTGTGGGTGTAGCTGAAGACATGTCCGATGTGAAGGGAGCCCGACACCGTGGGTGGCGGGGTGTCGATGGCGTAGATGTCGGACCGGTGTCGAGTGCGATCGAACCGGTAGCAGCCCTCTTCGTCCCACCGCTGCATCCAGTAGTTTTCCAGGCCGTCGAGGTTCGGCCGGTCCGGAATCGGTCGACGACCCCGATCGGGCTCGAATCCGTGATCGGACGTGGTTGTTGGACAGGGCGGGGGCGTAGACGGCATGGGCGCCAGTGTATGGACCCGGTGCCGGTCGGAGATCGCCCCTCTTAGGATGACCAAGTGGCCAAAGACGCGAGTCAACGCATGGGTGAAGTCGAGATCTCGCTGCTCGAGCGGGCGCCCGAATCGGTGGTTGACCCCAGTCTGGAGCGCATAGAGGCCCTGGTGCGGATGCTGGGTGACCCGCACCGGGGATTTCCGGTTATTCACCTGGCGGGAACCAACGGCAAGACTTCCACCGCTCGAATGATCGATTCGGTGCTGCGCTCTTTCGGGCTTCGCACGGGCTTGTTCACCAGCCCTCACCTGCGTCATCTGACCGAGCGCATCCAGTTGTCGGGCGAGCCGATCTCACCGGAGGCCTTCGTCCGGGCTTTCGACGACGTGGCTCCGTACCTGGCGATGGTCGACCACAGATTCCGTCGGTCCGGAACTTTGGGCGAGCGGTTGAGCATGTTCGAGGTGATGACCGCCATGGCTTTCAGTGCTTTCGCCGAGGCGCCGGTTGACGTTGCGGTGATCGAGTGCGGGATGGGCGGCACCTGGGATGCGACCAATGTGGTCCATCCCGCGGTAACCGTGGTGACCCCGATCGGGGTGGATCACGTTGATTACCTGGGCGAGACCATCTCGTCGATCGCCGAGGAGAAGGCAGGGATTTTGAAAGCCGATGTTCCGGCCGTCTTCGCCCACCAGGTTCACCCCGCTGCCGCTGTCCTGATGGAGACCTGCGTCCAGCTCGGGGTGCGGCCCGTGCGGGAGGGGTTGGAATTCGGTGTTGCCGAGCGGGTGTTGGCCGTGGGTGGTCAGCAGATCGCGATAGACGGTTTGGGTGGACGCTATGACGAAATATTCCTGCCGCTGCACGGCGCGCATCAGGCATCCAATGCGGCCGTCGCGCTGGCCGCGGCGGAGACATTTCTCGGCGGAGGCCGCGCCCTGTTGAACCCGGAAAACGTTCGGTCAGGATTCGCCGCGACCAAGTCACCGGGGAGAATCGAGCCCCTTCGTTCGGGTCCGACTGTGATCGTGGATGCCGCGCACAATCCGCATGGCGCCCAGGCTCTGGCCGCCGCAGTGGGGGAGTCGTTCGACTTCATCCGGGTGGTCGGTGTGGTGTCCGTGATGGAGGGGAAGGACGCCCGAGGAATCATCGAAGCAGTGGAACCGGTGTTCGACGAGTTGATTGTGACGGAGAATTCGTCGCCCAGGTCCATGTTGGCGACAGACCTGGGGGAGATCGCCGCGTCTGTTTTCGGCGAGGATCGGGTGACCACCGTCGCGGCTCTGCCGATCGCGGTGGATGATGCCCTGGAGCGGGCCGACGAGTTGATAGTCCACGGTTCGGTGGGCGTGGTCGTTTTCGGATCCGTGGTGACGGTGGCGGATGTTCGCGACTACCTGGGATCGGACGTCGGATGAGATCGAGTGGGTTGGCAAGAACCCGCCGGGTGAGGGAGGTTAAGTGATCGAACGGACGCTGGTGCTGGTCAAGCCGGACGGGGTGGCGCGAGGATTGGTTGGCGAGGTTCTGTCCCGGATCGAGAGGCGCGGCTACCGGATTGCCGCCGCCGAACTCAGGACCCTTGATCGCTCCGTCGCCGAGCGCCATTACGAAGAGCACCGCGAGAAGCCGTTCTTCGGCTCGCTGGTGGACTTCATCACTTCCGGACCGCTGTTGGCGGCGGTGATCGAGGGTCCGGGCGTCGTTGCGGCCTGGCGAACCATGATGGGCGTGACCAACCCGATCCAGTCGGCACCGGGCACGATCAGAGGTGATTTCGCGTGCGAGATGGAGCGGAACATCGTTCACGGTTCCGACTCCGCCGAATCGGCGGCGCGCGAGACGGCGCTTTTCTTCCCGGCTTTGGCACAGCGGACGTAGACTGACCCGACTTCCCCAAGGGGTGCCGTGATGCGGCCACCCCGGCGCAGGATTGACACATGTTGCGGCCGGATGGGGTCGGTCGCAGATCTTGATCAGGGGTTGAGGGCGTGAGTGCTGAGGGCGACGTGGTTGCCGATCCATCGGCAGCGCGCCGGGGCGGCCGAGCCGGTGGTCGGCCGACGGCTGCCGCTGACCGTTCTTTGACTGGCGCCTGGGCCGGGTTCCGGTCCGCATTCGGTCGCGACATCGGTGTGGATCTTGGCACGGCCACGACGATTGTTTACGTCAAAGGTGAAGGGATCGTGCTCAACGAGCCGAGCGTGGTCGCGATCGATGAGCGAACCGGGGCGGTGGTGGCCGTAGGTTCGGCCGCCAAACAGATGCTCGGGCGCACCCCGGAGGGCATCACGGCGTTGCGTCCGCTCCGGGACGGGGTGGTGGCAGACTTCGCCACCACCGAGCGAATGTTGCGCTATTTCGTTCAACAGGTGCATGGGCGCAGCCTTTGGGCGAAGCCGCGACTGGTGATCTGCGTGCCCAGCGGAATCACCGCCGTCGAGCAACGGGCAGTGCGAGACGCAGGCTACGCGGCAGGCGCCCGTCGGGTTTTCGTGATCGAGGAGCCGATGGCGGCGGCGATAGGTGCGGGTCTGCCCGTCCACGATGCGACCGGCTCGATGGTGGTGGACATCGGTGGGGGAACGACCGAAGTCGCGGTGATCAGCCTCGGAGGAATTGTCACGAGCCTCTCCGCCCGAGTGGGCGGGGACCGCCTGGACGATGCCTTGATCAACTACGTCAAGAAGGAGTACTCGCTCCTCCTGGGGGATCGGAC
>JAUYKX010000034.1 GCA_030699055.1 Candidatus Nanopelagicales bacterium | reverse complement strand
ATTCGGCGTCTTCAGGTCCATTCGCCGCCAGCCACTCGCGACCGATACGTTCCTCGGCCCCCACCGCTTTTTGCACGTACTCGCCCGCCACTTGCTCGATCTTTCGTCCGATGATCGGCACCGAAGCCTTGAGCTCCAGTTCCACCAGGCATTCGCTGCCCTCGGCCAATGGTGACAGCTTGTAGTTTCCGGTCGCTCTCATGGGCAAGCCGTGAAACTCGATCTTTACCGTCCCGGTGCGCGATCCGTCTTCGGCCGGCAGGTGCCAGTGATCGGTCTGGGTGAGGGAGATCTCGTCGCCGGTGAGCTGTCGGGCGAAGCCGGGAAGTTTGGCGGGTAGACGACGGGAGGTCACGATGCATCCGCCCCCATCGGATGTATTGATCGCCACTTCGACGCCCCGGCCGCCCGTGCGTTCGTTCTTCTCACGAACGAACCCTTCATCCAGGTACATGGCGAAGATTGTCTCCGGGTCGGCCTCGTAGGTCATCCTCTGCTTGATCGTCTCGCTCAAGTGACGGCCCTTCCGCTCGGGGAATTGCTCCAAGTGCGAATCGCTCGGACCGGGCGGCCCGAAATCAGCCGTCAGCGTAGCGGTCTCAGGCACTCCGGTCGGGTCTCGTGTCGCGCGCCGAACCGGGTGATCGCCGTAACGTGTGATGGTGGCCAACGGTGTGATTGGAGACCCGGAAGTCGAGCGGGTAGTGGGCGAGATTCTGGCCGGTGACCTTGTCGACCACCGGCGCGGACCCCAGATTGATCCGACGGTGCTGCTGCGCCGCTTCTACAAGTTCGCCGCCGCCGCCGATGTGAAGGGCCGTAGTCCGGAGCAACTGGCCGGAGCGGCAATGAGTTTGGCGAAGCTGGCCGAACGTCGCGATGCGACCGAGGCGTGCGTGCGGGTTTTCAATCCCGATCCGGAAGACGATGGCTGGGCCTGTGATCACACGGTCGTTCACGTCGTGGTTGAAGACATGCCCTTCCTCGTGGATTCGGTTTCGGGGGTACTCAATACCGCGGCGCGGGGAATCCAATCGATTATTCATCCGATCATGGTGGTCCACCGGGATGCCGACGGATGGTTGGCCGAGTTACTCGACGTCGAACTGAGCCAGGACAGTCTGGTCGTCGGAGCCATCGATGAGTCCTGGTTGCAGTTCGAGATTGACAAGGAAACCAACGTCGCCGATCTGGCGCAGATCGGGTGGGATGTCGCGGCGGTACTCGCTGATGTGAGGGCTGCGGTCGAGGACTGGGAGAAAATGCGCCTGCAGGCTCAGGCGATCGCCGAAGAGGTGGAGGCCGTGCCTCCCCCGTCCGTGACTGCTGAGGAATGCGCCGAGGCGGCTGAGTTGCTGCGCTGGTTGGTCGATGATCATTTCACCTTTCTCGGCTACCGGGAATACGACCTGATCACCGATGAAAGTGGTGACGATTCCCTGGTTTCACAGCCCAGTTCGAGTCTCGGTCTGCTGCGTTCCGAGAACCCCAAGTCGACGTCGTTCGCCCGTCTTTCTCCGGCCGTGAAACGCAAGGCCCGGGAACCGAAGTTGCTGGTTCTCACCAAGGCCAACCGGAAGTCCACGGTTCACCGTCGTACGTATCTCGACTACATCGGGATCAAGCGTTTCGACCCGGAGGGTCGGGTGGTCGGTGAGCGGCGGCTGATCGGTCTGTTCACGACCAGTGCGTACTCCACATCCGTGATGACGATCCCGGTGCTGCACCAGATCGCGTCCCAGGTAATCGAGTTGAGCGGGTTCCTGCCGGGATCGCACAGCGAGAAGGACCTGATCCGTTTCATGGAGACGTATCCGCGCGATGAGTTGTTTCAGGTAAGGGCTGAAGAACTCTGGGAAGTGGCCCGCCTGGTGTTGGCCCTGGGCGAGCGACGCCAGACCCGGGTGTTTCTGCGGGCCGACGAGTACGGGCGCTTCGTGTCCGCCCTGGTCTACTTGCCTCGCGACAAGTACGACACAGCCATGCGCGAGCACATCGGTGAACTGCTGATGAGGGCTTACGGCGGAAGCAGTCTCGACTTCTGGCCGATGGTGTCCGAGTCCGTCCTGACCCGGCTGCACTATGTCGTTCGCCTGCCGTCAGGCGCCTGCCTCGCTCCGGTCGACGAGGAGCGGATCATCCAAGAGATCAAGGATACGACCGTCACCTGGGATGACCAACTACGGGCGGCGTTGGTTGATCACCTGGGCGAGGAGAAGGGGATCGACCTTTGCCGGCGTTTTCGTGGAGCCATCTCGGGCGCTTATCGGGAACAGGCGACCGCCGAAGAGGCGGTCATAGATCTCCAGCGGCTGGTTGAACTCACCAACTGGGGTGACACGAAGATCGAGTTGCGGGCGATCGGTCACGATGACCGCTTTCTGTTTGCGCTCTACCGGCTCGGCGAATCGGTGGCCTTGTCGAACCTCTTGCCGATCTTCGGCAGTTTCGGTGTCGAAGTCGAAACTGAGCGATCGTTCAAGTTGGGCCGACAGGGCGGCATTGACGCCCGGATTTATCACGTCGAACTCCGGCTTCCGTCACTGGTGATGGCCCGCGTCGGAAGCTCCGGGCACGTTGAAGCAGGGGCGGTTTCGCACCTGGAGCAGCGGTTCGCCGATGCGTTCGACATGACCTGGCAGGGAGTGTGCGACCGAGATTCGCTTAATCAGTTGGTGGTGGTCGCCGGGCTGTCGTGGCGTGAGGTTTCCTGGGTGCGGGCGTGGGTTCGTTATTCGCGACAGATCGGCAGTCACAATTCCCCGGAATACATCGCCCTGGCCTTGATCGAAAATCCGGAAGCGGTTCGGGCTCTGGCGGATCTGTTTCGGGCCCGGCTGGATCCCTCGTTGTCCGACGCCGGACGGCCGCAGGTGTCCGATCGGGTGGACGCGAAAGTAGTGGAGGCCATCGACGGCGTCGAAAATTTGGGGTACGACCGCATACTGCGTCGACTGCGGGCGATCGTCCTGGCGACCGTGCGCACGAATGCGTTCGCCATCGATCCGGAACGCGGGTCCGACGCGCTGGCGCTGAAGATCGACCCGGCCCGGATTTCCGACATGCCGCGTCCCGTGCCGACGTTCGAGGTATGGGTGTGGTCGCCGCGAGTGGCCGGCGTCCATCTTCGTTTCGGTCGAATCGCGCGAGGCGGTCTGCGATGGAGCGACCGGCCGGAGGACTTTCGGACCGAGATCCTCGGGTTGGCGAAAGCCCAGGAGATCAAGAATGCCGTGATTGTGCCGGATGGGGCCAAGGGTGGTTTTGTCGTCCGCGAAAGGGTCGAACCCGGGTCATCGGCCGTGCCTGCTTCGCAGGGTGCCCGGTGCTACCAGGAATTCGTGTCGGCTCTACTCGACGTGACCGACAACAGGATTCGTGGTGCCGTGGTCCCGCCGGACCGCACTGTCAGATGGGATGGAGACGACTCCTATCTGGTGGTCGCCGCGGACAAGGGAACCGCGTCGTTCTCGGATCTGGCCAATGACGTTGCTCGGCGTCATGGATTCTGGCTCGGGGACGCTTTCGCGTCGGGTGGTTCGGTCGGCTACGACCACAAGGCGATGGGCATCACGGCTCGCGGAGCCTGGAAGGCGGTCGAAAGGCACTTCCGTGAATTGGGAATCGATGTGGCGGTCGACTCGATCCGGGTCGTCGGAATTGGCGACATGAGTGGAGACGTGTTCGGAAACGCGATGCTGTTGAGCGAACCGATGCGGTTGGTGGCGGCGTTCGATCACCGGCATGTGTTCATTGACCCCGACCCCGATCCGGTAGCAGCGATTGCCGAACGCCGGCGGCTGGTCCAACTCCCCGGCTCGTCATGGGGCGACTATGACCCCAGCGTGGTCAGTCCGGGTGGAGGCGTATATCTGCGCAGCGCGAAGTCAATTTCGGTGTCGCTCGAAGCCCGTGAGGTTCTGGGCATCGTCCAGGTTGGCCCGATGACCCCCGACGAGCTGATTAGGGCGGTGTTGCGGGCTCCGGTCGACTTGCTGTTCAACGGGGGAGTGGGCACGTTCGTGAAGGCCACCTCCGAAACCAATCTCGACGTCGGGGACAAAACGAACGACGCCATCCGGATCAACGCCACCGAACTGCGCGCCCGGGTGATTGCCGAAGGGGGCAACCTGGGTCTCACGCAGGCCG
>JAUYKX010000197.1 GCA_030699055.1 Candidatus Nanopelagicales bacterium | reverse complement strand
GCGAACCGCACCCGGCCTCATACAACCAGTTCTATCAGCTACCTCCGACACTGCGGATCCACCAACCCAACCACAGGGCTAACTCGGCCCTAAACGGCCGAGCTTGCGCCCAGCAAGGCCCCGGTCAACAGAAGTGACCTATCAGTTTCGCTCTGGGTCCCACAGAAGAAACTAGCCAGTCAAATGAGAATCCGGCCGGATTCCCTCGTGACAAGCCCTACTCCGACCACTCAGTCCCCCCGCCAGTCAAATGACCGTCAAATGAGCCGCTATCCCCCGACGCCCAGTAACGACCTTGCCGGTGTTAAGGACCTTGCCACGTCACTCTCACTATCGGCCCGAATCTTTGAGAACTCCGGGCAGACCCGACCGGTCACTTTCGAGTGGGTGAACGACGCGTAGGCGTCGTCGACGGCGAGGCGGACGCGTTCCTCGAACGTGTGCCGGTTCCAGGTGTCGGTCGACATGTTCCCGCCGTGAACGAGAACGTAGTCGGGTGCTCCGGGGACTGCCCTGGGCAGCACTGTCACGGGTACTGGCCCGGGTACTGGCCCGGGTCCGCATAGAACCCGTTCGGCCATGTCTCTGCCTCATACCGGTCGTTCGGTTCGTTGAACGGTGTGATCGTGACCGAATCGATGTCAAGGGTCACCGTGTCGAAGTCCGGATTGCCGGCCCAGCCCACCTTGTCCTTGTAGCCGCTCGCCGGGAACCAGACTCCGATCCAGAACCGTGACGCCCGGAATGGCACATTGTCCTGGCCGAAACCGTTGCCGTCGTATCGCGCCACCTCAGTGCCGTCGATGGACCACGCGACGTATGGCGTCATACCCGGCCCCCCGGAATGCCACTCGTAGGCGTAGTTGTGGAACTCGCCATCCGCGACGAGATCGCCGATCCGCGGTCGCAGCGAGACGTTCCCGCCCTCGCCGCCGTACTTGCCGCCCCAGCTGTTCGCGCGCGCGTTGTCGAAGCTGATCGGGTCGTCGTCGGAGCCGTCGTCGCGTGCGGTCGGGAACTCCCAATCGATCTCCGAGTTCCTGATCCGGTTTGGCTCCTCGTAGTACTCGGGTTGGCCCGTTTGGTACTCGAGGTAGTGGAAGCTCCAGAAAGCGGTGCAGGCCCCTTCCTGGCGAGGAACCCGCGCGCGCACCTCGTACCTGCCGGAAGCGAAGTAGTTACGGGTGACGATCGCGGCCCCCACCCGCGTCTTACGTCCGCCCAGGCCGACGACCTGCCCCTCGTAGCGGTCACCATTGGCGGCCAGGTGCACGACACCGTCGGACACGGAAACGTTGGCGGGAACGACGCCGCCGTTGTCGCCGCCCCACCCCTTGTTGGCGATCAGCCAATCCCCGCTATTCAGCCCGGGACCATCGAAGTCCTCGGTGAGCGCCGCTTGGGGCGTGGGTGTCGGGTCGGGCGTATCGAGCCATTCGGCACCCCTGGCCAACAAAGTGATGTCATCGACGTACAGGGTCCCGGAATTCCCCTTGTAGAACTCGGCCCGAACCTTACCGCCGGAGTACGTGGCCCCGGTCGTGAATGTGACGTCGTATTGCTGCCAGGACGTGGAGCTCACATTCGAGTACGCGTCGACGGATCCGTCTGTGGCCGTGTACCCAATCGTCGCCGTGCCGCCCGTCGTGCGAGCGCGCGCGGAGAGCGTGTAGGTCGTTCCCGGTGCCAGCAAGATCGGAACATCCTGGACAGCG
This sequence comes from Candidatus Nanopelagicales bacterium, assembly GCA_030699055.1. Taxonomy (GTDB): domain Bacteria; phylum Actinomycetota; class Actinomycetes; order S36-B12; family UBA10799; genus JAUYKX01. The sequence goes on along the minus strand of JAUYKX010000197.1, from coordinate 3,301 downwards.
CGGGCCGTTGTGGCTGTCGGCGTGACGGTCATGATCGGGTTTGCCGATTGGCCCGACCCATCGATGGCTGGCGCGGCCCCATCGAGAACCCAACCGGTTCCGCCAGCCGCGAAGTCACCGTTCGTCACCGCGTTGTCGCCGGGTGCGGGCAGCGTTGGCGGAGTAGGCAGGCTCGCAAGTGGTGGTTCGCCGGGCGAAGGGGTTGGAACGGGCAACACGCCCTCAACCAGACGCGCGGAGTCGATCGTCGTCGTCCCCGGTGGATCATTTCGGCCGGCCATCACCCAAACATCCACCGTCGGTGAGCCGGGTTCGGTGAAGAACGAGAAGCGGGACTCGCTGAATCCCGCGGACTGCAGGGAGTTCGTCTTGGCCAGCTGCACGTCCCCGTCGACGCCATACGACGCCCACACGTCGCGCGGCTGCGATCCGGAGGTCTTGACCCGGAAGGCCAGCGTGTAACGAGTCATCGGCTTGAGGCCACTGATCGTCTGAGTGATTCGCGCGTCCGTCGCGTTGCCGGCCGTCAGGCGCGCGGCGAAGCCGCCCTCGTAGGACTCGTTGGTCGTATCGACAACTCCGTGTGGCGCCCAGCCCGCAAGCCCCGACTCAAACGACCCGTTGACCAAGAGGTTGGTGCCGCTCGGGGGATAGGTCGGGGTGGGCGTCGGGGTTGGGGTTGGGGTTTGTGTCGGTGAGGGAGCCGGTGACGCGGTCGGGGTGGGCGTCGGGGTGGGCGACCCACCGGCACCATCCGGCGACCATCGGTACTGCTCCCCGGAAACCACCAGTGAGGCGACAGTCGGGTTCGTCTCGTTGTATTTCCCGTCGTAAGTCAAGATCGAAACTCGGTACTGGCCATCTCCAAGCGTCAAAGTCGACTGAGTTGAGTACCGACCATCGTCCGCCGCGGCGTCGGCGCCTTGGCCATCATCCGTCATTCTGATGCCGGCCGCGTTCCTGCCATCCGGTCGGTCGAAGTAGAGGTACACCTTGTTGACACCGGATCCTGCGTCGACGACCGACGCCGACGCGGACATGGCCGCGGAAGTCAAGCCAACTGGCACCTCGACAGCGCTCACAACGGGCGGTGCTTGATCCGAAGGCGGCCCGGAGGACGCGCTGGGCGTTGGGGATGGCGTCGGGATTGACGTCGATGTTGGACTTGGTTCAGGGGCGGGCTCGGAAGCGGTAGGCGTTGGGGATGGCGCGGGTGACGCCCGTAGCCACTCGAATGTCGACCCTGCGACCTTGAGCGTCCCGAGTCGTGGGCGCACCTCGTTGTACTTGCTGTCGTACGTCAGCAGCGAGACGTCGTACGTGGCATCGGGAACGGCCAGCACCGCGTTCGCCGAGTATCGGTCATCCCCCGGCGTGACATCGCCATTCGTGCCGTCGTCCCACAGCCGAATCCCTGCCTCGTTTCGGCCGTCAAGCCGATCCAAGTACAGGTAGGCCTTGTTGACACCGGACACGTCCTCGATCGTCGCCCCGACGGAGATGCTCGGACCTGTGACCCCCGAAGGGAGTGAGATCTCGGACACGGTTGGCGGATCGATATCGGTGGAGACTTGAGCCCGCGCGTCGACCGGCGCGCTCGCCGCGGCAAAGGCGAGCAAGGCAGCCGTCGGGAAGCTCGCGAATCGGAGCATCTTACGCATCACGTCAATATAGGTATGATCTCGAACCGCAGCCACGGAATGTCGGTGAAAGTCTCCCGACACGCCGCCCGATACGACCAATCGGGTGAACGGCGCGGCGACACGGGTGAGTTCATAGAAGCCGACGCGGATCGGGGTGCCTCGCTCTGATTGACATCCTCACCGCCCTGAAGGTCGAGGAGGATTGTCAATCATCAAGTTGCTCACCGAGCACTGGCTCCGGCCTGCAAGGTGCGGTCAGCTGGCAGCGGCAGTTGACCGCAGGTGCAGCCACTTGGTGCCTGCTCCGCGCTGGGGTTGGATATGCACGATTTGGCCGCTGGGCTCGGCCACGATGTCGATCACTCGCGCGACTACCCACACGTCGGGCGTACCCGCTGTGATCCATGCGCCTTCGTGGATTCGTTCGGGGTATGCGGAATCGCGGAGGAAACCCCAGGGCAGACCGGTTTCATCCATGCTGTGCAGGTCAAGAAACAGATCGAGTTCGTGACCGGTGTCGGTGTGACTGAACATGAGGCGGGCCTCCCTTCTATTCGTTGCTCTCATAGTACGGGTTTTCGATGACTTCATGGGAGGTGCGATCTAGCAGGTAGATCAGCTGGTCAAGGTCGGGGTGGGTAATGGTGATGTGGGGCGTGCGGAAAGTTGGTTGCAGGCCGAGCCCGGCTGCCCGTAGATCTTCAATCTTGAAAACTGCGATCTGGTGCCATGGCTGCAGCTGTTAACTGCATAGGGCATCAATGTCTTGGTCGCTCGCGGCGTAGTAGCCGGAGAGTCCATATTCCTGCCAGCCGGGAAATCGGTCGAAGAACCGGGTCGCTGCCTCGCGGTCCATGCCCCGGAATAGCCCGCGTAGGACGAGGTAACCGGATTGCGGCAGCTGCGCTTTGCGCAGCTTGGGTGTGGGGTGATCGTTCATCGCTTCTCATTCTGTCGCGGGTCCAGGTGTGGTGTGGCGGGCGCATTGCCTTCAGCCGCTGATGCGGGCGAGTTCGTCGATCTTCAAACCGTGCTACTGAAACTGGCCAAGGACAAGACCGAACAGATCTACCTCGCGCCATCCCCACGGCCTTACCAGACATCAACAAAGGCATCCGAATCAAAGCCAGCTGACACCCCCGTTTCGCGGGCATTCCAAACCTGGGCTGGCACCGCCCGCGATGCCCGGCAACCCGAACGGAGCAATCCACCCCCCGGCTCAGCGCTCCAGCTCCAACTCCCAGGCTTTGACCCCGCCGAGGATCCCGGCCAGATTCGGGACGATCGTCACGTCGTCTCCCAGGAAAACCTTGATACAGCGGGCGTTGCCCCCGCCGAGGAACAACCTGTCCCAGCAGAACACCGGCCGCAGGCCGTCGACGACCGACAACAACCGGCGACTCCACCGCTCCGGACCGATCTCCTTGAGCACAAGGTTGCCGATGAACAGGTCGTACGTGGTGCGCTTGCGCACAGGGGCATGCGACATCTCCAGATGCGGGGCCAGCCTGCCGTCGTCGTAAACGGCACACCCCAGGCCGGTGCCCAGGGTGAACATCACCTCGAGACCCTCTCGGGAAATGACCGCCGCCCCCTGCACCTCGGCATCGTTGAGTACCCGGGTGGGGCGACCGAACGCCTCCGACAAGTGCAGTTCG
>JAUYKX010000015.1 GCA_030699055.1 Candidatus Nanopelagicales bacterium | reverse complement strand
ATTCGTAAAGACCTGGAGGTCGCCATGTCGCTCACCGCAGTCACCGATGTCTCGCAAATTGATCGCTCGACTCTGGTGGACTGAACGAAACTCCCGGAAAGGCTAGACGGCCGAGGACTGGTCTCCCTGGATCGGGAGGTTGTTGCGCTTGCGCCTGATGTACAGGCCAGTGAGCACGCCGTACCCGATCAGAATGATCAAGTATGCGTAGAACGTGGCTTGTTCGCCCGAGCCGAAGACGAACCAGAACGAGAACAGCATCGCGGCCACACCGATCACCATGTCTTTGGCAAAGGTCTTCGGCTGAACGACTCGTCCCTTGGTCATCAAATAGAAGATCTGGGCCAGAGCGGAGAAGAAGTACGGCACGGCCGCCGTGACCCCCGTCAGGAGGACGAGGATCCCCAGGACCCCGGTACTGCCGGCGGCGGACAGTTCATCCGACGCCGTCGTCAGGTAGGCGAACAGGGTGAAGGCGGAGGCCAGGGCGGTGGAAAAGATGATTCCCCAGTAGGGGACGCCGCGTTTGCTGACCTTCGCGAAAAACTTGGGGAATAGATCCTCGTTGGCGGCGGCCTGGGGCATTTCGGCGCAGATCATCGTCCACCCGTTGAGAGCGCCGATACCCGAGATCACGATGAACGCGGACATGATCGTTCCCGCCCAGGTGCCACCGAAGATCTCGTTCATGGCCACTGAGAACGAAGCGGAGCCGGACTCGTTGAGGGTGTCGGTCGGCACGATCCCCAGAATGGCGATCAGGCTGAGGATGTAGGCGATGCCGCAGACCAGTGTGCCGAGAATGGTTGCCCGCGGCACGTTCTTCTCGGGATTGCGAATTTTCCCCGCCGCCACTGAGGCAAGCTCCACCCCCAGGTAGGAGAACAGCAAGAGGGCGGCGCAGGTTGAGAAAGCAGTCAGGAAATCAGTGCCCGAGGTGTTGAACTCGGGGAAATTGCGCCGACCGAAGGCGAACACCAGGCCCACGGTCACGACGAATACCAGGGGAACGAACTTGAGGATCGTCGTGATGACCTGGAACGCGCCCATGTTTTTCACGCCCGCGAGGTTCACAAACGCCGGAATCCACAGGCCGATCATTGCGATGACCATCGCGATGACCCGACTTTGGTTGTCCAGGCCGAACAGGCTGATCACATAGTTGGTCCAGATTACGACGATGCCGGCGTTGCCCGCCCAGGCGGTGATCCAGTACGGCCAGGCGCTGGTGAAGCCGGCGAAGTCGCCGAAGTAGAAGCGGGAATACGCGTACGGTCCACCCGCAGCGGGAATGCGCTTGACCAGTGAGCCGAACATCAGGGCCAGAGCCATGGCGCCGATGGTCACCACGACCAGGGTCAAGACGGACATCATTCCGTAGCTGCCGACCAGCCCGGGCATCCCGAACAGGCCGGTGCCGACGATCCCACCGACGATCAGGGCGGTCGCCTGGGGCAGCCCCAGGGCCCTGCCCTTGTCGGCTTCCTCGACCGTGGTTGACGGCTTGGTCGTTTCGGACATGTCCAACCTCCATTTCGCGGCGCTGGGACGCTAGCAGTGATCGATCATTGGTCGCGCGCTGGCGAAGGCCGCGATCACCCGGGCAGATTCGTTCACCGTTTCGGGGAGGCCGGAAACGCAGATGTAACGAAATCTCAAGGTTTGTGATCCCGGCGAAACGTGCCAAGGGCCGCTCCGAAACAGCAGCGGCGGACAGTTCCGTCCACGGGCACTGGGTGGCTCGGTGCTGAAGCGGTGAAACGAATCGCCGTGATGGGACACAACGACAACAGGAAGGGAGAGGCTGATGCCGGATATCAATGCCGGAAACACCGCGTGGGTGTTGGTTTGTGCCGCAATGGTGCTGCTGATGACGCCCGCACTTGCGTTCTTCTACGGCGGTATGACGCGCTCGAAGAGCGTGCTCAACATGATGATGATGAGCTTCGGTGCGCTCGGATTGGTATCCATCATCTGGGTGTTGTGGGGATACTCGATGGCCTTCGGAGCGGATGTCGGAGGGGGACTGGTCGGGAGCCCAACCGAGTTCTTCGGGCTCAAGGGTCTGATGACCGAGGTCGTCGGCGCGGAGATGGATGACGCGGGTAACGCGGTTGCCGGTACCGGGATTCCGGCCTATGCCTTCGTGGCGTTCCAGGCGGTTTTCGCGATCATCACGGTTGCGCTGATCTCGGGTGCCATCGCCGATCGGGCCAAGTACGGCGCCTGGTTGGTGTTCGCGGTCGTCTGGGCGACGCTCGTGTACTTCCCCGTGGCCCACTGGGTCTGGGGTGAGGGCGGTTGGATCCTTGACAAGATCGAGGCCGTCGACTTCGCCGGTGGGACGGTGGTCCACATCAATGCCGGTGTCGCCGCTCTGGCCCTGGCGTTGATTCTGGGCAAGCGGATCGGTTTCGGGAAGGTGCCGTTCCGGCCCCACAACGTTCCCTTCGTCATGCTTGGCGCCGGGTTGCTGTGGTTCGGCTGGTTCGGGTTCAACGCCGGTTCGGCCCTGGCCGCCGACGGCACCGCTGCCGTGGCCTGGGTGATGACCCTGGTGGCGACCGCTGCCGCGAGCCTGGCCTGGATGGCGACGGAGAAGATCCGGGATGGTCACGCCACGTCACTCGGGGCCGCTTCCGGTGTCGTTGCCGGTCTGGTCGCCATCACTCCCGCCTGTTCTTCGGTTGACGCCTTGGGCGCGGTTGTGATCGGCATCGTGGCTGGCGTGCTGTGTGCGTTGGCCGTCGGGCTGAAGTACCGGTGGGGCTACGACGACTCGCTCGATGTCGTCGGGGTCCATCTCGTGGGTGGCATCGTGGGAACGCTGATGATCGGTCTCGTGGCGGTGGAGGAGGCGCCGGCCGGGGTGGTCGGACTGTTCTACGGCGGTGGTCTCGATCAGCTCGGCAAGCAGGCCGTGGCCGCCGGTGCGGTGATCGTCTTCAGCTTCGTGGTTACCTTGATCATCGGATTGGTGATCCACAAGACCATCGGCTTCCGCGTCTCCGGTGACGACGAGATCCAGGGAGTCGACCTGACCACGCACGCCGAGACGGCGTACGAACTGAGTGACGCAACGTACGGCGGACACTTTGCCGGCGGAGGTCCCGGTGGAGCGGTCAAAGCCGGCGTGTCAGCAGCCAAGGAAGGGGTCAGCGCATGAAGCTCGTCACCGCAGTCATCAAGCCGTTCCGACTGGATGATGTCAAGACGGCCCTGCAGCAGTTCGGAATCCAGGGGTTGACCGTGTCCGAGGCCAGTGGTTTCGGACGGCAGCGGGGTCACACCGAGGTGTACCGCGGGGCTGAGTACACCGTGGACCTGGTTCCGAAGGTGCGGGTCGAGGTGTTGGTCGAAGACCACGAGGCCGACCCTGTCGTGGACGTGATCATCAAGAGCGCTCAGACGGGTCGGATCGGCGACGGCAAGGTGTGGGTCGTGCCGGTCGATGCAGTGGCCCGGGTTCGTACGGGCGAACGCGGCCACGACGCCATTTGAACCGGCGCTTGATCCTTTGTTCCGAGTCGACCGTGGTGGTGGCCCCGCAGAAGTAGGGGTGGGGCCACCACCACGGCGTCGCCCGAATGTCCTGGTGATCAGCGCGGGTCCGAAACAGGGCCGTAACGCGGGTACATCAGCCGGAAACCTGACCGGAGCAGCGACGTAACGCGGGCCGGGCATTGTCGCCGATTGCGTGCGAAACGGGGGTGCGCACGACTTCATGGCGACTCGGCTTGCGACTCAGCGAGGAGAAGGTGTGCTTTCAGGGGAACCCGGTTCGGCGATTGACTCGATTATCGGTGCTGCGGTAAGTCCCGGCGATACGGCCTGGGTGCTGATGGGGGCGGCACTGGTGCTGCTGATGACGCCGGGGCTG
>JAUYKX010000008.1 GCA_030699055.1 Candidatus Nanopelagicales bacterium | reverse complement strand
TCCCGAGTCCACCCGGCTCATCGCCGATGTGGCCCGGTCGTTGCTCGGCGCCAACAGCGTGCTCGATGCCGGCCAGTCTTGGGGAGGCGACAGTTTCGCCTGGTTCCTGGAACGGGTTCCCGGCTCATATGTCCGGCTGGGGGTACACGACCCACGTTCGAATGGGCCGCGGCGCGATCTGCACGCCGGCAACTTCGCCGTGGACGAGGACGCGATCGCCGTGGGGATCAGACTGATGGTGGGGACGGCGTTGCGCGCGCTGGAGGCGGCCCGATAGCTGCCCGAACGGCCCTGAACAACGACCGGGCGGGACCCGGCTCAGTCCTTGATGAACCGGAAACAGATCGGGTAACGGTACGGCTCACCCTTCGACCCGGCCATGATCGCCATGATCGCGTACACCAACCCGCCGACCCAGACGGCGACCAAGAGCACCCACATCAACACCATGATCACCGCAGCTAACGGAGCGAGGACGACCCCGAGACCGATGGCCAGCATGAACAGAATGATGAACCCACCGAACCAGGCGATCAGGAAAGAGATCTGAAAGTTCAGCGCCTCGGTCGACTGCTGACGCAAATAGCGCTCCTGCGGCGAGTTGGTGACGATCTTCCCCTTGGTCGCCCGGATGACCGCCGGGCCGATGATTCCGAGCACGAAAAAGCAGGCGTGCGACAGCGCGGCCCACAGATTGGCATCGGAAACCGTCAGCGGAGCGGGCGCGGGAGCCACTGGACCCGCCAACTGTCCCCATTGCCGACCGTCCCACCATCGCTGCTGGCCGCCCGGGCCGGCCGGGTACCAACCCGGCGCTGCGCCGCCACCGGCGGGGCCGGACCCGGCCTGTGGCGGTCGGGGAGGCTGGGGGCTCGGGGGAATCGGGGGATTCGTCATGGGGACAAGTATGTGTCCTTGACGCCGGGACGCCAAACCCCGGCGATGAAGATCAGGGCGTGTCCTGCCGTCCCTGGGCAAATCCGGCCGCCGCCAACCGCATCGCGTCGGTGAGCTCGGCGGGCACCACCCACATCTTGCTCGCCTGCCCGTTAGCCATCAGTGGAAGTTGCTGCAGGTAGGTCCAGGCCAGGGTTCGCTCGTCGAGGTTCCATTGCTGGACCGACTTGGTCACCAACTCGACGGCGGTCGCCTCCCCCTGGGCCCGCAGCGCCCGGGCCTGTCGATCACCATCGGCATTGAGGATGATCGCTTCCCTCGCCCCCTGGGCATTCAGGATGGCGGACTGCTTTGCCCCTTCGGCGGTCAGAATCTGCGACTGCTTGAACCCTTCCGCAGTCAGGATCGCCGCCCGCTTCTCGCGTTCGGCCTTCATCTGCAGCTCCATGGCCTGGGCCACAGTTTTCGGCGGCTCGATCGACTTGAGTTCGACCCGGCTCACCCGGATGCCCCACTTGGTGGTCGCCTCGTCCAGCGTTACCCGCAGCTGGGCGTTGATGTGATCGCGCGACGTGAGGGTCGCCTCCAGGTCCAGGGAACCAATCACATTGCGCAGGGTCGTGATGGCGAGCTGTTCGATGGCGGCGATCGGGTCGTGGATTTCGTAGGTCAACGCTCGCGGATCGGTCACCTGGAAGTAGACGACGGTGTCAATGCTGACCGTGACGTTGTCGCTGGTGATCACCGGCTGAGGCGCGAAGGGCTGCACCTGCTCACGCATGTCGATCATTGCGACGATTCGGTCGACAAACGGCAACACCACTGCCAGCCCGGGGGTCAACGTCCGGTGATACCGGCCGAGACGTTCGACAATCCCCATCTGGGCCTGCTGGACGATACGAACGGTCTTCGCCAGAATCACGATCGCCAGCAGCAGGACGATCGCGGCTACGATCACCGACGGCAGAACATCACTCACGGGTCAACTCCCTTGATCCGGCGCTGCGGGCGCCTCCGGTTGTCCAACAACCAACAGGACCACCCCGTCGATCGCCTGGATGAGGGCCGCGCAGCCCTCCGGAATGATTTCGGTGCCCGTCGTCCGGGCGCTCCAGATCTCTCCGCCGATCCGGACCAGACCCCGCTCAGTCGTGATCTTACTCGTGGCGACGGCCATCCGACCAATCATCGCGTCGATGTTGGTCGCGGTTCCCGGCCCGGGCGGGTGCAGGTGCCTCAGCGCCATCGGGCGCAGAGCGAGCAGCCCGATCACCGATACGACGGCGGCGACCAGGATCTGGATGGGAAGTTCGGCTCCGAAACCAGCGGCAATCGCCGCTCCCGCTGCTCCGCCTGCCAGCATGATGAAGATCAGATCCAAGGTGAGCAGTTCCACCACCACGCACACGACAGCGACGGCGATCCACGCCAGCACCACCGGCATCGCACACCTCCCGGCATCGGCAACCCGACCAGTGATCGGCAGTCCAGCCGACGATAGTCGTCGAAGCACGCAGGTCGCTTGCCGCCCGACGCCCGTTCTCCTGGCACGATGGGACCGTCAACGCCCCCCCGACACACCCATGGTGGGACCAAGCCTGATTGGACGCCGGATGAACAACATCAGCCAACACCCGGACGTTGTCCGGCAGGGATACAGCCTCTCCTCGGCCGACAGGTGCCGGCTACTCGGCCAGCGCGGCGTCGTGGTGTGGTTGACCGGCCTGCCGGGGTCAGGTAAGAGCACCCTGGCCGACGCGGTCGAAAAGGGACTGCACGCACGGGGTCTGCTGACGATGGTGCTCGACGGCGACAACATGCGTACCGGACTTACCAAGGATCTTGGGTTTTCTCCCGATGACCGCCGGGAGAACGTCAGGCGTGTCAGCTACGTCGCTCGCGTGCTGGTGGAAGCGGGGGTGATCCCGGTCGTCGCGCTGGTTTCCCCGTTCGAGGCTGATCGGCAGGCGGCTCGGGGCTTGTTCGCCGCCGACCAGTTCGTCGAGGTACACGTCGACACGCCGGCGGCCCTGTGTGCCGAGCGTGACCCCAAGGGCCTGTTCCGCAAGGCCGAAAAGGGGCAGATCACCAACCTGACGGGGGTCGGCCAGGCCTATGAGGAGCCAGCGGATCCGGAGTTGTCACTGTCAGGTGACGGCGATCTGGCCGCCAACGCCGCCAAGGTTGTTCAAGCGGTGCTGGACCGCCAGGGCGAGTACGGCGCCGCCCGTCGCGACTGACCGAACGTGAGGACGGCGTTATTGAGTTGCGGCCCTTGATGGCAGCCCCGGTTTTCCAGAGTTGCTTTTGGAACGACGACTGGCAAGCGGGTGAGGTCGAGGTGGCCGAACAGATCCGCAACGGGAAGGTTCGCGTGTTCGACACACTCGACGAGTTCGCACTGATGCCCGAGTTCTCGGCGGCGTGCGACGGGCACCTGCCTGTAGGGGTGTGCCCTTCTGGCTGATGACGGCTTCGCAACCGAGTTCCTCGATCAGGTCGCGGGTCTTGGCTTCAGTCGTGGGTCAAGGACCGATTCGCGGTCAGTTGGCGTGGGATATCTGGCCAACGCGCGCGGGGCTGATTCCGGCGATTGTGGCCGCGTCGCGCATGGAGTAGCCGTGGTGTCGGAGTTCTTGAACGATTGAGTTTGTGGCGTCGACGAGTTCAGCGGTTGCGTGGACGATCTCGTTGCGTTGTTGGCGTAGGCGCGCAGCGTTCTTGTCGAGCGTTTGGTCCCCGGTGACGTATTCCCATTCAAGTTCGATCGCGTCTTCGTCTTCGATGTCTTCGGCCAGGGCGATTGCTTCCCGAACGGATTGGTGAAGGTGGCGCAGGCCGTGGCCCCAGGTGTGGGCTCCGTCTGCGTTGGTGACGCTCGCAATCCACATGTCGCCTTCGCGTTGCGCGATGACGTGGTAGGTCTTCATTTCAGCCACCCTTTCCCGAATGCCGGTTCCATTTGGCGCTGGATCGCGGCCAGCGTCCCGGTGGGGATGTCTCCCCTGTGTTGGGGAACCACTGTTTGCACGCTGGTCGTGTTCCCGGAAACGTCTTTGTAGGCGGCCCGATACTTGCGATGCGATCCGCGTTGGCTGATGTATTGACCACCCAGCGACTCGATTCTTCGGTTCACCTCGACTGCCCTCACAACGATAAGTCTAACGACTAGACTCGTCAACCGGTCGGACAAAACGAACCCGCTATCCGGTGAGGATGTGTATGCGGTCGACTGGTTTGTTCTCTTGTTCGATGCGGGTGCCGACCGGGTTGATGCCCGGTACAGGGACCCGGGGATCGGATGCGCCCGTGTCCACGGTTCAACATCTATCTCGCAGCCACCGCCTGGCAGTTTCGCGGCGTTCGCCGCCCCGGTGACGAAGCCGAGCAGCTCCTGGTTGAACCCGGGGACCAAATATCGATCCTTCGAGTACCGGCCCGGCACCCGGTACTCGACCAGTAGGCGGTTGACGTCCTCCCACGACTTCAGTCGTGGGAG
>JAUYKX010000001.1 GCA_030699055.1 Candidatus Nanopelagicales bacterium | reverse complement strand
TCGCATCCAGTGCGCTCATCAGCTCCGGATGGAACGGCCCGTTGCCGTGGAAGGCTCCCTCGTTCAGCAGTTCACCGAACGCAATGCCTGCATCGCTATCCGGGTCGACCGGCAACTCGACCACTGCACGCGACAGCAGCGCGGCGACTTCCTGTGCACCCCAGCTGGAGACCGCGAGTTCCTGCATTGACGGCATGCTCGGGAGCGACCGGTTATTAGAGTGCAGCGATTTCAGCGCCGCCGCACTTGGTCGCAGCAATCTCATTCCGGAGCGGCCGAGGATCGAAGGCAGACTGGTGGCCACGTCGGCGCCGAGCATCTGCTCGTTTCCCCGCAACACTTGTTGCAGGGATGACTGATGAGCAATGACGCCTGCGAGTTCCGCGACTCCAGACAGCGCACCGAAGGATTTGAACTGTTTCTCGTAGTCATGGCGGGAGACCACGGATACCCAGAATCGTAGATTCCGCAGCGAGCAGGTCCTTGGACGACACCAATCCGTTGATCTTGAGCATAGCTTCCGACACGCTGGCAGCAAAAAAGAGACCCTGGGCAAGATGTTGGCCGCGCTGACCTGTCCAGCGAGGAGTGAGGCGACAGAGTGTCGTTGGCTCAAACTGCTGACGTACTCGCTGAGTCCGCCACATAGCCTCAATCCACCGCTGCGGTAGATAGTGGATCTTCTATCTGATTGTGGATCTTGGTGGGGGTGTTGGCGGGTTTCGGGTGTTATTGATCCGCCAGTCCGACTACCTTTTCCGTTGGTCCGAGGTTGCAGGGGCGGGTGTGTAGGTGTCAGGTTGGTGCCGGGTGGACCCAGAGTCGGGCCCACCCGGTTTCCCCTGGCCAGTGTGGAGTGGGCCGTGATCGTCGTGTGAACATCCACATCCGCCCCCGGCCACGCGGGGCCGCCGTCACACCCTTGACTGGTCAAGCGGCAATAATCGTCGCTGACAACCAGAATGCCCGACGGCGTCGATAGCGCAGCCGATCGCGCGGCCGGGCGCCGAACCGACCGGCCGGAAACCCGAGGGAGTGGTCGTGCCGAGTATGAAGCGAGCCAAGGAGTTGGCGCGGGCCAAGCACGAGCGCCAGCGGCAACGCCGAACGGAACGTCAAGCCCGTCGGCGGCGCATCTGGACCATCTGTATCGCCGTGGCAGTGGTGTTGGCCATAGCGGCCACTGTCGTCATCCTCATCCGAAAAGGCGGCGGCCAGCCCGCTGTCGCCGCATCGGGGACCACCAATTCGGGTGCCCACGCGACTCGGCCCCCGGACTATCCGATACTTGCTCCCATGACCTTGGGACCACACGGGGCCCAACCGGGCGAATCGGGGAACACGTCATGAGCCAGGCAGACGGTTCGACTCTCGCGCCATCATCGTCATTCGGCCGAGTCGACGAGAAGGGCGTCGTGTACCTGCGGCTTCCCGACGGCTCCTACCGGGCCGTCGGCGAGTACGCGGCAGGCGAAGCCGACCAGGCCCTGGCCTTCTACGGCCGCCGGTACGACGAGCTGGTGACCGAGATCGAACTGACGGCAACCAGGTTGGCCAACGACCGATGCACGCCCTCCCAAGCCCACGCCACCGTGGCCCGAGTCCGCGAATCCCTGGCCAACCCCGCGTTCGTCGGCGATTTGGCCCTCCTGGTCTCCCGGGTCGGCCAGCTCGAGGTGTTGATCAACGTCAAGAAGGTGGCGCTGGCCGGACAACGCAAGCAGCTGCGCGAGGAGGCGCTGGCCACGCGCGAGCGACTTGCCACCGAGGCCGAGGAACTGTCTTCATCCGAAGCCTGGCGCGCGACCGGTGACCGATACGCGCGGATCATCGAGGAGTGGAAGGCCGTTCCGCAGCTCGACCGGGGACGCGAGCAGGCATTGTGGCAGCGCCTCTCCGCGGCCCGGACCAACTTCGACAAACGCCGCCGAGCGCATTACCAGAAGCTGGACGCCGAAAGAGAAGCCGCCGTCGCGAAAAAGGAAGCTTTGATCAAGGAGGCCGAGAAGCTCGCCGGCTCCCGCGACTGGGAAGCCACGACGCGCGCTTACCGCCAATTGATGGACCGCTGGAAGGCGGTCGGTCGGGCCGGTAAGTCCGACGACGCCCTGTGGGAACGGTTTCGCGCCGCCCAGGAAGGCTTCTTCGCCGCTCGGCAGACGGTCTTCGGCGAGCGAGTCGAGGCCGAGCAAGAGGCCCTGAAGTTGAAAGAGAAGCTGCTCAAGGATGCCGAAAAGTTGGTGCCCGTGACCGACCCGAAGTCCGCGAAACGCGAGCTGCGGATCATTCAGGAGAAGTGGGAAAAGGCCGGACGGGTGCCGCGTGGTGATCTCAAGAGGATCGAAGCCCGCATGCAAGCTGTTGAAGACGCCGTCCGCAAGACCGAGCAGGATCGCTGGAAGAAGTCGAACCCTGAACTACAGGGTCGGGCTTCCGACACGGTGTCAGCTTTCCAGGGCAAAGTCGACAAACTCGCCCGGAAGCTGGAAGAAGCCCGCCAATCCGGCGACGACAAGTCAGCGTCGCGACTCGAGTCGGAACTGACCGGGGCTCGGGCCCTGCTGGAAGCCGCCCAGCGCGGGTTGGCTCGACTGAGCTGAACCGCGCCAGCGGGGGTAACACCCGGCAGGAGTCACACCCGGTAGACGTCGAACACTCCTTCAACCTGCCGGACCGCCCGCAGCAACGCGCCGAGATGTTTGGCATCGGCCAATTCGAAGCTGAAGCGACTGATCGCGATGCGATCCCTGCTGGTCGTCACCGACGCCGACAGGATGTTGACGTGTTCATCACTCAGCGCGCGGGTCACATCCGACAGCAACCTCGCCCGGTCGAGGGCCTCCACCTGGATATTCACCAGGAAGATGCTCGACGCGGTCGGCGCCCACTCCACGTCGACAAATCGATCGTGATTGGCCCTTAGCGGCGGGACGTTCTGACAATCCGACCGGTGTACCGAAACCCCCGAGCCGCGGGTGACGAAACCGACGATGTCGTCGCCGGGAACGGGCGTGCAGCACCGCGCCAACTTCACCCACACGTCGCCCGCGCCTTTGACCATCACCCCGGGATTGGCCCCGGGGCGCAACCGGTCAGGCTTGGGCAGGATCTCTTCTACGATGTCGTCGGCAGTCGCCTCTTCTCCGCCGAGGCCCTCGACGATCCGGGACACGACCGACTGGGCACTGAGCCTGGACTCCCCGATCGCGGCATAAAGGGCCGACAAGTCCGGGAAATGCAGATCCTGCACGATCGGCAGCAGATCGACGGAACCCAGTAATCGTTGCAACGGCAGGCCCTGTCTGCGCATCTCACGGGCCAGCAGATCCTTGCCCTTTTCGATCGCCTCGTCGCGTCGTTCGCGAGCAAACCAGTTCCGGATCTTGTTCTTCGCCCGCTGGGACTTGACCAGACTGAGCCAGTCTCGACTCGGACCGGCGTTTTCTGCCTTCGAAAGCAGAATCTCGACCGAATCACCGTGCTCCAACTCGGATTCCAGGGAAGCCAGCTTGTGATTGACGAATGCGCCGACACAACGGTTTCCCACCTCCGTGTGGACTGCGTAGGCGAAGTCGATCGGAGTTGATCCGACCGGAAGGGCGATCACATCCCCCTTCGGTGTGAACACGTAGATTTCGCCGCTCTCCAGATCAAAACGAAGAGCGTCGAGAAACTCGCCCGGATCTTCGGTCTCGCGCTGCCATTCGACCATCTGGCGGAGCCAGCCCTTGTCCGTCGGCCCGTGCAGGCCGCCGACCTCCGCCTGCTTGTAGCGCCAATGGGCCGCCACCCCGTACTGCGCCGCCTGATCCATGGCGTGGGTACGAATCTGCAATTCGACGGGCTTACCTTCTTCCCCGATCACCGTCGTGTGCAGCGACTGGTAGGTGGTGAACTTGGGCATCGCGATGTAGTCCTTGAAACGACCCGGTACCGGACTCCAGCGGGCATGGACCAAACCGAGGGCGGCGTAGCAGTCCCGGACCGTGTCGACCAGGATTCGCACTCCGATCAGGTCATAGATATCGGCGAAGTCACGAGACCTGACGACCATCTTCTGGTAGATCGAATAGTAGTGCTTCGGGCGACCGGTGACTGTCGCTTTGATCTTGGCGCTTCGCAGGTCCTGACTCACGGCCTCAATGATCTGTTGCAGATACTGATCCCGGCTCGGAGCCCGCTGCTTCACCAGGCAGTCGATCTCCTCGTACATCTTGGGATGAAGCGCGGCGAAGGCCAGATCCTCCAACTCCCATTTGATGGTGTTCATGGCCAACCGATGCGCGAGCGGAGCGTAGATATCAAGCGTCTCTTGCGCTTTCTGCTCCCGCTTTTCGGGAGACATGTACCGCAACGTGCGCATGTTGTGCAATCGATCGGCCAACTTGATCAACAACACGCTGACGTCCTGAGCCATGGCGATCACCATTTTGCGCACGGTCTGAGCCGTCGTCGCGTCACCCAACTCGACGCGGTCGAGCTTGGTGACCCCGTCAACCATCAACGCGATCTCGTCTCCGAATTCAGTCCGAATGTCGTCGATCCGGGTTTCTGTGTCCTCGACGGTGTCGTGCAGGATCGCGGCGGCAACCACCGGGGCCGACAATCCCAGATCGGCAAGGATCATGGCCACGGCCAGGGGATGGGTGACGTACGGCTCTCCGGATAGCCGCGTTTGACCTTCGTGGGCGGCGCGTGCCTTCTCGTAGGCGCGAACGATTAACTGACGGTCGGCCTTGGGGTCATAGGACTTGATCACGCGGAGCAACTCGTCCAATTCGGATGGAGCTGGCTTGCCGCCGCCGGCGAGTCGGGCCAGCGCCCTCCTCCGACGACGCCGCGCACTTCCACTGACCTTAGGCGTTGACTGCGGCGCGGGTTTCGATTCTGGATCAGGCTCTTGCTGTGGCTGCGGCAACTCGCCCTTCACCGCTACCGCGACGCCTGCCTTATTGTCGATCTCCGTCGACTGGTCAGGGGGCGATTCCTGCTGGTGCTGCTTGTCCTGCTTGGCGGGCGCAGCCCCGGCGGGTGGTTTGTCCTGGCTCATCAGGGCTCCCTCCGGCTTGTCGATCCGCGGATCGACCACCGCCGCTACTGAAATGCCAGCAGCGTCCGAAGCCGATCACCCATACAGCGCAACGACCAGTGTAGGCAGTTCGATTCCGTCGACTCCCGCCTCGACGTACCGCAGGAGTCACCCCCAAGGGCAACCCGCAATTGCCACGGGCAGCCGGGCTCCGAAACTACCGGTCAGCGCTTGCTGCGTGGTGCCCGCTTGGGCTGATTGCGTTGGCCGGTCTGCCGATGACGACGCTCCACCCGGACCTCGGCCGCCGGCGCAGATGTGCGCACCGATCCGGCAGTAGCAGTTGCCACCGCGGAAACCGATTCTTCTCCTGCACCCGCCGCCTGACGCGCCAGCCCTGCCCGCCGGGCCGCAGCCCGCTTGGTCACCGCTTTCATCTCCGGCTGGCGTTCCTTGATATCGCACAGGAACGGCGTGGCCACGAACACCGACGAATAGGTTCCCGCCGCGGTACCGACGAAC
>JAUYKX010000357.1 GCA_030699055.1 Candidatus Nanopelagicales bacterium | reverse complement strand
GGAACAAGGCAGCGACCTCGGCGGGCGTCAGCAGTTGGTCGGTTTCTTCCACGCCGGTGGCCATGGTCAAATTGTGCGCGCACATGATCCAAGATGGCAACCCGATTCGCCCGATTCGTCCGCCTTTCGGGTGATTGACTGGGTTCCTTATGCGAGACGTGGCCGACAGCGATAGCCTGACGGCACGGTCGCGGCCACCCGGTCGCCCCGTGGGTTTATGATTGCGACTCGCAAACGGCGTGGCATTGGGCGCGTCGATGGCGATTCCGAACCGACCAGACGAGACCAATCCGGGAAATCCGGGCGAGGGGGTCGAGCCATGGGGCGCGGCCGAGCGAAGGCCAAACAGACGAAAGTCGCTCGTGAGCTGAAGTACAACACTCCGCGGACCGACTTTGAGGCGCTGCGGGCGGAACTGAGCGGGCAGCCCGCCGGTTCCGACGAGCACGAATCCGAGAGCGACGACGATCCCTACGCGAAGTACATCGAGGACGATTTGGAGCCGGACGGCGGTCGCTGACTCCGGACCGGCGCCGTAGCCTTGGATGATGAAGGTTGGGCGGGCTGGCCGGGCCGTGTTGGCCAGGCTGTTGGGCAGTCTGCTGGCCGCTGCCCTGGCTTGCGCAGCGGTACTCAATCCGGGGCCAGCCTTCGGTAGCGAGGCTGGCGAGGACTTCCTGGCCGTAGGCGGCTGGCCCGCCGACTCGGCGCCCCGCTCGCAGCAGCCCCGGACTCCGCCGGGTGCGGGGCAGGTGTATTTCGACGAGACCTTCGGCACGACCGTGCGTCAGCTGACCGGCAGCGTGAGTCCGGACGTGGGTTTCGTGCCCGAATACTCGAAGGCCGGGGCCTTCAACGCTGATGGAACCCGATTCCTGATCCGGGGGACGGATGGTTCTACTCAGCTGTACGCGACCGACTCGCTGACCTCTGTGGGTGCCCTGCCGTTGCCGGAGGCCGACCTGGAGCCGAGGTGGTCTCCGACGGATCCGACTCTTCTCACCTATCTCGATAACGCCGAATCGGGGGAGATCAAGCAGTTCTCGACGGCCACCGGCCAGTCATCGGTATTGGGGTCCTACCCCGGCTTCGGCGAGCTGTCCTCGGGCGCCGAACAGGATCACTCCCGAACCGGGAGGTACTACGCGATCCACGGAACCGAGGTCTACGACGGGGCCGGAACCTGGGTCTCGACCCAGGCGTTCGTCGCCGACCTGGCAACAGGTTCCCGGGGCCCGGTGACTACATTGACCCCGCCCGTGCCGGGCGACTTCCTCGACTATGTCTCCATCACCCCGGATGACCAGAACGTAATGGTCATGTGGGCGCTCACGGGGGCACGCCTGTACACGAGGGACTGGTCGTTGGTCCGCCAGCTCACGGACTGGGACGAGCACGCCGATTTCTGCCGGATGCCCGACGGGACGGATGCCTTGGTCATCGCTCACTACCGGCCAGATCCAAATGACCAAGTGGTGGAGTTGATTCCGCTGTCCGGTGTGGGCAGTCGCGTGCTGTGGCAGGTGCCGACGTACAACATGGCTCTCCACATCTCATGTCGGAACACGGATCTGCCGGGATGGGCCTTCGTCTCGTCTTATTGGGATGGGATTGGCCAGCGACCCGGGCTGACGCCGTTCGAGAACGAGGTCTTCGCCCTGTCCCTCGAGTCGGCACCCGAAGCGCCAGTCGTGCGTCGGCTCGCTCACACGGGCATGACCGAGAGGGCGGACTACTTCGATGAGCCCCATGCCACTGTGAGTCGCGATGGGCGAGTCGTGCTGTTCGGCAGCAATTTCGAGCGGAATCGGGACAGCGAGATGTTTGCCGATGTGTTCGCGATCGATCTGCGAGCGGAATCCCCGGCTGGACCGTCGCTACCCGGGCCGGGTTCTTCTCCCCCCGTCGGTGCCGAGCCAGGGATCACGACTGATCAAACGCTGGGCCGATCGTGGCCTCGGCGTTTGTCTCGCGGTCGCCACATGGCGCTGCCGAGGCAGACCGATCAAGGGCAGGTTCTCGCCTGGGCAACCGCAACCAGGCGCACATGTCGGGTGCGTGGGCATCGGGCATTCGCCCACCGGCCCGGCCGCTGCCGGTTACGGGCGAGTGCCCCGGCCGCCGGCCGATGGCGTGCGTTCGCTTCGACGTTCCGGGTCCGCGTGCCGCGCTGACCGCTGCGCGTGGAGCTGCGGAGCCCGGTGCCCGGCGCGGTCAGCTGTAGCTATCCCCCGCTGCTCAGGCTTGAGCAGTATTCGCCGACCTCGGCAGCAGGTTCGTTGGCCGGATTGACAGTGCGGGCCGGCACATTCACCGTGAACTTGTAGGTCGTGCTGTCCGACTTGGTGGTGATCGACACTGTGAACAGCCCGTGGCCCGCTCCCTAGGGCTTCGTGGAAACCGAGAAATTTCCGGGATTCCGTCTCAGGTCATTGAATGAACCACCTCCGATCTCCTTGACACACTGGTCGACCGCCCGGAGAAAGACCTCATAGGCTTGATCGGCGGTGTAATCGGTCCCGGTGGGTGCCGGGGTCGGGCTGGTGGTCGTACTCGGCGACGGCAGGGTCGTGGGGGTGTCCTGGCTGCCGTTGCTGCCGACGGGCCGGTCAAACGGCTGGTTCGTATTGATGTTGATCACGGTGATCACGTTGATCACCGTGACGTTCGACTGAATCACCGTTACTTTGCCCGGTCGCCAACGGGGCCAGGTGGGACCGGTGTAGGTGGGGGTCTTCGGTTCGGCGGGCGGCGGGGTCAGCGGATTGCCGCAGTAGCACTTGACGACCGGTAGCCCGTAGTCGTTCACGAGCACGGCGGTACCGGCTTGCAGGACCGAGACGAACTCGGTGACCCGACCGTTCTCGAACCCGTGGTTCGTCACCATGGTGTCGCTGCGCAGGATGACGGACGTCAGCTTGGTCACATAGGACCTGATGTCCGCCTGCGGAATGCCTTCGACCTGGGCCCAGGCCCGCCCTTTGTCCGGGTTGTTCTCCAGAAAAGTGATGAGCTTTTCCTTGTCGCACTCTGTGGTGTTCATCGATCCGCCATAGAGACCGACCTTGCCGCCTTGGACCTGGACGGCCTCGGTTGGTTCGACGGGTTCGGGCACTGGGGTGTCGGTGCCCACTTCGCCGGGCGGAGTGAACGGGTCGGTGGCCGAGGAGACTGGCTCGGTGTGAATCGTCACGGCTTCGCCTGACCCGCCGCCCGAGTCGGACTTGCGGGTGAGGAGATAGGCGCCACCTCCGCCGAGTCCGACCAACAACAGGGCACCCACGACGATCAGTGCGATCAGGACGGCCTTGTTTCCGCCGGTCGAGGGCGGTGGGTACGCCGGACCGGGCGGATACGCCGGTGGTGGGCTCGGTTGGTAATCGGGTGCGGAGGGCGGCGGAGGCGCTGCGGGTGGTTCGGGTGTTGGTACGGGCGTCCATTCCGTGCCGTTCCACCACAGCCAGGAAGAGCCGTCCCAATGCCAGTTCGGATCAGTTGGTTGCGTCATGATCCACCTCCTCACCCAATCGGGTTCAATGGGAGCGGACGCTGCGTCCGGCAGCGGCGCATCCAAGGGCTGAGCCCAAGGATCAGTATGGCCCCGTCTGGTATTCGATCTCGCGGGGCTAGCCGCGACGCTCGCCCGATAGGCCTAGCGCCTCCGGCGCCCGGAGGTTCAGCTGTGCTCGCATGTGGGGATGGACCTCAACGAATACGCGCAGTTCGATGCGATCGGCTTGGCCGAGTTGGTGCGAAACCGCGATGTGACGCCGTTGGAACTGGTCGATGCCGCGCTTGCCCGCATCGATGCCCTGAACCCGCGGTTGAACGCGGTGGTCGTCCGGTTGGACGGCAAGGCACGTCGGGCGGCCGATCATCCGCCGAAGGGGACGTTTTCCGGCGTTCCCTTCCTGGTCAAGGACATGGACGGGGTGCTCGGGGGTGAACCCAACACGTCATCCAGCCGGTCTCTGGTCGATTGGCGGCCGACCGAGGATTCGGAGTTGTTCGCCCGTTACAAGCGAGCAGGTCTGATCATCGTGGGTAAAACGAATTGCCCGGAGTTCGGAATCATGGGCGTCACCGAACCGGAACTGCGTGGGCCAACCCACAACCCGTGGGATCTGGACCGCACCCCGGGGGGATCGTCGGGAGGTTCGGCGGCGGCGGTGGCGGCCCGCATTGTTCCCGTGGCCCATGCCGGTGACGGCGGGGGTTCGATCCGGATCCCCGCCTCCTGTTGCGGGCTGTTCGGGATGAAACCGACGCGGGGCCGGATGCCGCTGGGGCCCTACATCACCGAGGGGTGGGATGGCTTCGTTGTTCCCAACGTCGTGAGCCGTTCGGTGCGCGATACCGCGGCCATGCTCGACGCGACCCAGGGCAGCGACTTGGGCGCGCCTTATGCGGCACCGCTGGCACCGAAGTCCTTTCTCGCGTCGTCGCGTCGGCCGCCCGGGCCTTTGCGGATCGGATTCAGCGCCAAGGCGATGTTGGGTTCCAAGACCCACTCGGACTGCGATGCTGCCTTGCGCGACGCGGTGATCCTGTTACGCGAACTCGGACATGAGTTGGTCGAAATAGACATGCCGGGAGATCCTGAGGATCTCGCGCGCACCTATCTGACCGTGGTAGCCGCGTGTGTCGCGGCCGACGTGCTCCGGACGGAAGAGCTGACGGGGAAGGCGCCCAAATCGGAGATGTTCGAGCTGCCGACCTGGTTCCTGCGGCAGGCAGGCGACGAGTTGTCCGCTCGTGAACTCGAGCAGGCACGCCAACGGTCGCAGAGGTTGGGACGCGAGGTTGCGCGCGTGTACGCCGAGAACGGTTTGGATGTGCATCTGAGTCCGACGATGGCGTTCCCACCGTCGCGAATCGGCGAGTTGCAGCCGAGCCTGGTGGAAAAAATGGAACTTCGGGCGCTCAGGCTCGCGGCTCCCGGCAAGGTGCTGCGGCTGGCGTTGCGGGAGTTGGCGAGCAAGTCGCTGGAGCGGGTTCCCAATACGCAGGTGTTCAACATGACGGGGCAACCGGCGATGAACGTCCCGCTGTGGTGGAACGAGGAGGGCCTGCCGATCGGGGTGCAGTTCGCGGGCCGCTTTGGTGACGAGGTGACGTTGCTACGGCTGGCGACGCAATTGGAGCAGGCTCGGCCGTGGGCCGACAAGATGCCCGACCTGGCTCGCTGCTGACGTCGAGCACCACTGAGGCTTTATCGCGGCGGCCTGCGTAGCAGGGCCTCCTGGGCGGCGGAGGCCACCAGCAGGCCGTCGCGCCGGTAGAACTGCCCGCGGGCGAAGCCGTGCCCGCCTCGGGCGATC
>JAUYKX010000352.1 GCA_030699055.1 Candidatus Nanopelagicales bacterium | reverse complement strand
TGACCGAAGCCCTGGTCGCCCGCCATTCCGGCGAACAGGTGCTGGTCATCGGGCAGTACCTGGATCAGTTGGCTGAACTGGGAGACCGGCTCTCGGTACCGGTGATCACGGGAGCGACCACGGTGCCCGAGCGGATCCGGTTGTTCGACGCTTTCCGGGCCGGAGAGATTCGGGTGCTGGTCGTTTCGAAGGTCGCCAATTTCTCAATCGACCTGCCGGAGGCGTCAATCGCCATCCAGGTGTCGGGCACTTTCGGGTCGCGACAGGAAGAGGCCCAGCGGCTCGGGCGGATTCTGCGGCCCAAGGCTGATGGTCGGACCGCTCGCTTCTATTCGGTCGTGTCGCGGGACACCATCGATACCGAGTTCGCCGCCCACCGGCAGCGGTTCCTCGCCGAGCAGGGCTACGCCTACAACATTGTGGATGCCGACGACATCGACGTTCAGTCGGGTTGAACCGGCGGGCTGAGTCGGCAGGTCAAGCGGGGGATGTGCGGGCGGATCAGTCCTGTTCGAGCGAGACATCCACGAGTTCTTGGTCGTCATCGAGAATCAAGCCAGCGGCAGAGTCAACGGTTTCGTCGGCCGGCGCGGGCGGTGGGGCTTCGCTGTGGGCGCCACATCCATGATCAACCGTGATGACCTGGCCGTCCGCAGGTGACTTCTCGTTGGCGCAGACGCCGAACTCCTGGCCCAGAAACCCGGCCAGCGGCAGCAGAAATCCGCAACTGGAACAGGGTGCCGGAGCCTGCCGGGTCATCTCGTTCTTCGGGCCGCCGGGCCCTCTCCGCCAGCGCTGCGCCGCCAGGCTGCGACCCTCTCGGGACAACACCCGGACCCGGCCGAGGCCCAGTTCCCACCACAGCGGTCGAAGTTGGTCGTCATCCTCGGCATCCTGGTCCGATCCGGTGTAGCCCGGTACCAAACGCGGATCGTCAGGCTCCGCCGGCAGCACGTCTCCCGGGGCGAGATCGTCGGACTGGACTCGCTCGGACCAGGGGATCCACGAGCGCGCGATGATTGAGTCGGGCCCGGGAAGCAGTACGGTTTCGTCGACTGTCACTTGCTCCGAGTCGGGAACCCGGGTAACAGTCACCGCCCAGCGCCACCCGCGATAGCCATTGAGCAGACTTTCGAACAAATGTGTTGCCACGAATTCGCCATCGAACTGCACGCCGACGTGTTCACCGATGGTGTCCACCGGTGTGATCTGGGCCAGGGCATCCCGGGCCTTGTCCGCTGCCCCGGCGCATACCGAATCGGCCGTCAGTTCACCAGTCACTCCCAGATCATCCCTCATCGGCATGCGTGGCGTGGCGGCGGTACACCGCCCGTCGGCGAATGACATAGGGCAGGCCGATCAGGCCGAGGCCGGTCCCGGCGACACAGACCCAGATCCACCAGGTGGCATTGTGCTCGGCCAACGTTTGTCGAAAGAAAATCACCAAAACCAGGAGGGCGACGAACCAGGCCACAGTGCCGACGATCGTCGCATTGACCGCGTCCACGTCCAGGGGCTTGGCCACCGCCGAGTTGACTGTCCCCTGTGACGGATCCCGCGCGGTCATCGCTACTCCGGTCCGGCCGACGGGACGGCCGACAGCTCGGGTGGCGTGGGCGTGGGCGTGGGCGTCGGCGTCGGTGTAGTCCGGGTAGGAGTCGGAGTGGGAGTGGTTCGGGTAGGAGTCGGAGTCGGGGTGGTCCGGGTCGGCGTCGGAGTCGGGGAGGCTGAGGCCGAGGTCGAGGACGGGCTCGGCTCCGGATTGAGTGCTCGTCCCGCGTAGGACCAAACGACTCCCGCCGCCAGCCCGACCAACACCACCACGATGATGACGCCGATTACCCAGCCTTTGATCGGCCTCGGTCCGCCGGGGCCGCTGGGGGTGTAGGGCGGAGAAGGGCTGACCGGCGGGCTACCCGGGCTGGGCAGCGCGGCGGGCGTCACCGGGATCTGCTGGGTCCGGTCTACCGGGGACGAAGTCGGCCCTGTCGGTTCGGGTGCGACGGGCGGGATACCGTGAGGCTCCGTGGGATCCCCGGCGCCGATTTCGTCTGACATGGGTCACAGGCTAAGGCCATTCCGGTGCATGCCGCACAGTGGCAGGCACCGATTTTGGGCCCGCTGGTTCACGGCCCTGGTCGCCGTCATGTTGATGGCTGCGCCCGCAGGGTGCGGAACGGTGCGGGACGCGATCAGCGATGGGTCCGGTTCGGCAGGTGAATTGCGGCCTGGGCGAGCCGAGGTTGCTTGCCGTTTTGACGGCGAGATTCTTCCCGAGGTGAGCGGATTGGCCGCCTCAATTCGGCATCCGGGAGTGCTCTGGACCCACAACGATTCTGGCGACGATTCGCGGATTTTCGCGATCGACGCTAGTGATTGTCGGATGAGAGCCGAGGTGCGGCTGACCGGCGTCACGGCCCGAGATGCCGAAGCGATCGCGGTTGGACGGGACGCTCAGGGAGATCCTGTGATCTGGTTGGCCGACATCGGCGACAACCGCGACAGTTGGGATTCTGTCCGCCTTTATCGGATCGGTGAACCACGTCGGCTGGTTGACCAGGCAGTGGCGGCTAGCAGTTTCACGATTCGCTACGAGGACGGTCCCCGAGATGCCGAGGCATTGTTGGTCGACCCGAGCCCCGGCGGGGCGATCTGGCTGGCGACCAAGCGACAAGCAGCCGATGGTGGCATGTACCGCGTTCCGGATTCGATCGTCTCCAAAGGATCAGCGGTGGCCCGCCGAGTGGGTTCCGTGCCCGCAATGACCTCGGATGGCTCATATGCCCCCGATGGTCGACACTTCGTGCTGCGCACCTACACCGGGGCGACGCTGTTCCGCTCGCCGCCGCCCGGTTCCGGCGGGCAAGCCGTCGCCATCCCACTGCAACCGCAGGGCGAGGCGATCGCCTTCAGCCACGATTCGCGCTCGCTGTTCCTGGCCAGCGAGCGAAGCGACCAGCTCTGGCGCCTACCGCTCGACTAGGTAGTCGATGCAGGCGGTCAGGGCTCGCACATCGTCCGGGTCCACCGCCGGGTACATCGCCACCCGCAACTGGTTCCGGCCGAGCTTGCGGTACGGCTCGACGTCGACGATCCCGTTTGCCCGCAGGATCCGGGCCACTTCCGCCGCATCCACCTCGTCGGAAAAGTCGATGGTGCCCACGACGTTGGAACGCAGGGCGGGATCGGAGACGAACGGTGTGGCGAAGGTCGAACGCTCGGCCCAGTCGTACAGCCGGCGGGCCGATGACGCGGTCCGACCCGTTGCCCAGGCGAGGCCGCCGTTGGCATTGAACCAATCGATCTGCTCGGCCATCAGGAAGATCGTGGCCAGGGCGGGTGTGTTGTACGTCTGGTTGGCTCGGGAGTTGTCCAGGGCCGTCTTCAGATTCAGGAAAGCGGGAATCCACCTGCCGCCGTCCGCTGCCACCTGTTCGATCCGGTCGATCGCGGTGGGGGAGACCAGGGCGAACCAGATTCCCCCGTCGGAGGCGAAGCACTTCTGGGGGGCGAAGTAGTAAACGTCAATCCCGGCCAGATCGACGGGAAGCCCTCCGGCAGCCGAGGTGGCGTCGACGAGTACCAACGCTTCGTCGTCGGCGCCCGCGGGCCTTGAGGGGGTGATTGCCACGCCGGTCGATGTCTCGTTGTGGGGCGTCGCGTAGGCACTGATCCCGGGACGGGCGACGAACTCGGGCGCCGATCCCGGTGCACTCTTGAGGATTTCCGGATCGGGCAAGAACGGCGCCGACGCCGCTGCCTGGGCAAACTTCGCGCCGAACTCGCCGAACGACAGGAACTGCGTCTCCCCGGTGAGAAGCCCGCAACAGGCGGCATCCCAAAAAGCGGTCGTGCCACCGTTGGACAGCAGGACCTCGTACCCATCGGGAGGGTTGAACAGTTCCAACAGCCCTTGGCGAACCCGGCCCACCTGGTCCTTCACCGGTCGTTGACGGTGCGACGTTCCGAGGAATCCCGGAGCGGCCTCGACGAGTGCGCCCACCTGCTCCGGGCGAACCTTCGAAGGGCCCGCCCCGAACCGTCCGTCCTTCGGCTTGATCGAGGCGGGAATGGTCGGCGGGTTGGTTGTCGTGTCAGCCAACGGTCGACGTTTCCTCTCGCAGGTACCCCAAAGGCGCCACCATGCATTGGTCCCACCCGGAAACGTCCTCGGGTCGGCGCGGTGCCGGGCCGATGTATTCCGCTGACGGGCGAATCAGCCGCCCGGTGCGCTTCTGCTCAAGGATGTGGGCGCTCCAGCCAGCCAGCCGAGCGCAGGTGAAGATGGAAGTGAACATGTGTCCCGGGACGCCTGCGTAGTCGAGCACAATCGCCGCCCAGAACTCGACGTTGGTTTCCAGTACTCGATCCGGACGGCGTTCGCGCAGTTCCTTCAAGGCCGCGTTTTCCAGGGCCATCGCCACCTCGTAGCGTGGCGCGTCGAGTTCAGCCGCCGTACGACGCAGGACTCGGGCGCGGGGGTCCTGGGCGCGATAGACGCGGTGCCCGAATCCCATCAGTCGCTCGCCCCGATCCAGCACGGACTTCACGTAGGCGTTGGCATCACCGGTCCGCTCGATCTCCTCGATCATGTGGAGAACCCGACTCGGGGCTCCGCCGTGGAGGGGTCCACTCATGGCTCCGATCGCTCCCGAAATCGAAGCCGCCACGTCGGCGCCGGTCGAGGCAATAACCCGAGCGGTGAAGGTCGATGCGTTCATGCCGTGCTCGGCGGCCGAGACCAGGTAGGCGTCGATGGCCCGGACGTGCTTGGGGTCGGGTTCCCCGCGCCAACGGATCATGAATCGCTCGGCGATGGTGCGAGCCTCGTCGATGCGCGCCTGCGGCACCATCGGCTGACCCAGACCTCGGGCTGATTGGGCGACAAAGGACATGGCCATCACGGAAACGTGGGCGAGGTTTTCCCGAGCGGTGGCGTCATCGATGTCCAGCAGCGGTCGCAGTCCCCAGGCGGGAGCCACCATGGCAATCGCCGACTGCACATCAACCCGGACGTCCCCGGAATGCACGGGGATCGGAAACGGTTCGGCCGGTGGTAGGCCGGGGTTGAACTCGCCGTCGACCAGCAGGCCCCAGGTGTTGCCGTACGAAACGTGTCCGACCAAATCCTCGATGTCGACGCCTCGGTAGCGAAGAGCGCTACCTTCCTTGTCCGGTTCGGCGATCTCGGTTTCGAAAGCGACTACCCCTTCGAGTCCAGGACTGATCACTGGCATTCGGATGCTCCTCGCGCGTTCACGGCTCACCGGATGTGTGGGCCTATCGGTCCGCCCCAGCCGCTCGTGGCCGCCAGGGCACAGCGGGTCAATCCTGACCTATCGCCGTCTCAGCTCGGCGACCAGCCTTCCAGGACTGAGGTGACGACCTCATCAACGCTTGTCCCGCGGGCTTTGGCGCCGGTGCGCAATTGGCGGCGAACAGTGGGTGGAATCTCCCGCCGGACATCGATCCGATCGGCCAGTTGCCGCTTCTTGCCCTTCTTCTTCGCCTTCTTGCCAGCCTTCACGGCCTTTTTGTTCTTCTGTTTCTTCGAGTTCTTCGCACCCTTCGCGGTGCGCTTCTTTCGGTCTTCCTTCGCTCGGTCGGCGGGAGCGTCATGCGGCGAGTTCGTTTCGATCGGGGCCGGGGGGACCGCGAGTTCCACCTGGATGGCGGCGGAATCGGGTTCACGCAAGTCGATCAGGGTCACTGCCCCGAGCGCGAGAGCCGGGTGGATGTGAGCATCGGGGGCCTTGCGAAGTGCGGGCCGGGGGCTCGGGTTGGTCATGACGCGCCTCCTTGGGCCGGGATTTCGACTGACTTGGGCGTGGGTGTGACCGAGCGGGCCGACATCTCGGAACCCGTCCGCGGTGCCAGCCGCTTCAGCAGTGCGTCGAAGGCCAGGCAGGCCTCCTTCGCACCGTGGGACTGCCAACTCTGCACCGGGACGCACGCACCTTGAGCCTGTTGAACGGCGGATCGATCCGGCAGGGCACCGAGGATCAGGCCACCGAACGCGGCCCTGAGTTCGTCCATGCGGAACACATGCTCCGGCAGCGTTGGCCGCACCCGGTTGGCCACGATGCCGCCGGCCTGGAGGCTCGGGTTCCCGTGTTCCCGGACCAATCCGACGGCTTCGAGCGCCTGTTGCGCGGCGGCGACGGCGAAGAACGACGGCTCGGTCACGACCAGGGCCAAGTCGGCGGCGAAAAGAGCGTTCCTCGTCAGCTCGCCGAGCGAGGGCGGACAGTCGATCAGAACCAAGTCGTAGTCTTCCGCGACCCCTTCGAGAGCGCGGCGCAGGCGGCCGGCCGAGTCGGGGCTTGCGTCGCCGGCCCGGTGTTCCAGCGCCCGTTCACTCGGAAGCAGCGAAACGGTTCCCGGCCAACCCGAGGGAACGATGGCCTCACTCGCGATTCCCGGTCGGGCGTCGAACAAGACGTCAGACGCGGTGAAGGGGGCCTCGCGAGGATCGAGGGCAGCTGTGGCATTGGCCTGGGGGTCGAGGTCGACCACCAGCGTGCGGCGTCGCTGGGTCGCTGCCGCGCCGGCCAGCCCAAGGACGACGCTGGTCTTCCCGACTCCGCCTTTCAGGGACAGGGCGGCGATCACTCTGCGGCCGGGGATCGGTGATTGTGAGCTCATCGGCACGTGATCGAGTGTGTCATCCGGCGCGACCGGTCGGGCGCACAATCGCTGTCGATCTTACGCGTGTCTTTCGGCGTTCGGCACTGTGTCGTCGCGGGCGGTCATCGTCGAACTTCACTGGGTCCCGCAATCCACCAGGATGTGCGCGCAGGTCGCCGTGTCGATTTCGGTGTATTCGCCAGCCGATCCGATGAGCACGCCTCCAGGTGATCGTTGGGCGACCACCGATTCGCCGGGTCGGACGCCGCAGCGTCTCAGAGTCGCCATCAGTTGGCCCGTGGCTTGAGCCGGCTCGTCGATCCGGCGGATGGTCACGGTCATCGGGTCGGCTGTGGCCTCCGCCAGACAGGCGTCGAGTGGTCGCAGGTTCTGGCCCGAGGGTGACACTGCGGGTGACACTGCGGGTGACACTGCGGGT
>JAUYKX010000193.1 GCA_030699055.1 Candidatus Nanopelagicales bacterium | reverse complement strand
GGCGGTAACCACCGACAGGCGCGCCGCCTCGCGGGCCATCTCCGAGCCCCACAGCTCCGGCAACCGAGTCCACGGCGCCCGAGCCGCCAGCATCGCCAGCGGCAGGGCGAGGAACGCCACCCCGACGGCGGCGGGCACGGTAATGGCCCACGGCGGACGCGACCGCACCACCCGCGGTGCCGCGTCCGGGCGCACGTCAGTGGCCGACGCGCGGGCCGTCCGTCCGCTCACCGGACCGGGCTCGCGGTCGGGCTCGTGGTTGGGCTCGCGGTCGGACTCGGTGCCGGGCCGAATCCGGCTTCCCGCAGCGTCTGCTGGGCGCCGGCGTTGAACGCCACATAGGCGGCGAACGCCTCGGCTCCCGCCGGGTTGCCGGCATCGCTGATGGGGGCAATTTGGTATTCGGTGGTCACGTTGTCGGCCGCCGAAACCGCCAACACCGACACCCGCGATCCCGCGCTTCGCGCATCGGTCGCGAAAACAACGCCGACATCGGCTTCACCGGTCTCCACTCGGGTCAGTACCGCCCGAACGTCCAACTCCGCCGAGGCCCGAGGCTCGGTCAGCCCGGCCCGCTCCAGTAACTGGCGGGCGGCGAGACCACAGGGTGCCTCCCGAATGCACAACGCAACCCGCAATCCCGGGCTGGCGATTTCGCGCCACGAATCAAGCCCGGCTGGGTTGTCTGGCGGCGTGATCACCGCCAACTGATTGGTCGCGAAAGCCACCGGGTCGGCTGCCCGCCCGGTCATGACCGCGTCAGCCATCGAATGGACATCAGCCGAAGCGAATACGTCCACGGGCGCACCGTGCTCGATCTGCTGGGCCAACGCGGCGCTCGACGCATACGAGATGCGCACCCGCGTCCCGGGGTAGTCAGCCTCGAACTGGCGCGCAAGGCGGTCGAAGACCCCGGTGAGCGAAGCGGCGGCCGCGACGGTGATCTCGCCCCGGGCAATGCCATCGCCCGCGGGCGTATCGGCTCCTCGGCATCCGGTCGCCAGACCGAGAATAACGATTGCGGCCACGATCGGACCGATGGCCCGTCGCCATCCCGGGCGTCGCGGGCTTGGCGACCACCCGATCGCCGATCCGTCAAGCCCCATCACGCCGTCCTTCCCGACATCGGTCCGAAACCCGCCAATCGGAGCCCTCACCGAATCCGGGGAAAACGGATCCGGGGCCAGCGGGTTCGGGAAAATTCAGTCTTTCGCACCGTGGTGAGGGCCCGACCGATACGGCTCGGATCAGCGAAATCCAACACGGCAGCATCGTGGTCGACGGCCCACCGCCGCAAGGGCCGATCCGGATTGACGGCGACCGGATGGCCGACCAAAGACAACATCGGGATGTCGTTGGCCGAGTCCGAATACGCGTAACTCTCCGCCAAGTCGATGGATCGCAGATCGGCGAGTTCCGACACCGCCACCCCCTTTGCCGGTCCATGCATCACAGCCCCGGCAAGCCGACCGGTGTAGTGCCCGTCGACGATCTCCGATCGGGTACCGATGGCCCCCGTCAACCCCAGGTGGGCAGCGATCATGTCGGCGATCTCCTGCCCGGTGGAGGTCACCAACCAAACCTCACGCCCGGCGGCCAGATGCTCACGAATGAGGTCGAGGGATTCCGGCCACAGCCGACCCACCAGTTGTGTCTCGAAGATCATCTCTCCGAACCCGACGACCTGTTCGACCGGGCGGCCTCGGACCAACTCCTGGGCGCCGGCAACCATGGTGGCCAGGTCGGTCGCCTTCTCGGCTCCGGTGACCACGAAGCGGGTCTGCCGGTACAGCATCTCGGCCACCTGCCGGGGGGTGAAGATCCGGCGAGTGATCAGGCCGCGAGCCATGTAATAGATCGACGACCCCCGCAGCAATGTGTTGTCGACATCGAAGAACGCGGCCTGCGTCGGCTCGGTATCCACCATCTCAGCTCGAGGCATCAAGCAACTCCCGTACTTCGTCGGCGTAGGGGAAACTACCGGGCACGTAGACGCACAGGGGATCCTCGGCCAGAGCATCGCCGGTGGCGGCCAGCGCTCGGGAACGAGAGCCACCGCAGACGATGGCGTACTCGCAACTCCCGCATCGACCCCGCAGAAGCGACGGGTCGCGCATCCCGATGAATAGTTCCGAGTCCCGGTAAATGTCGGAGAGTTGTTCTTCCCGAACGTTCCCGGCCGACCCGGTGAAGAATCCGCTGGGATGGACCGTCCCCCGGTGGGAAATGAACACAAAGCCGCTGCCGGCGCTGACGTTGAGCGGCGGCCGTCTCCCGGCCCGAGACTCGGGGACTTGATTCGGCTGCCAGGCGGCACCGAGTTCCCGGTACAACTCCCCGAGGCCGAGGACGGCAACCGGATTCGCGTCGGCTTGTTCCAACGCCCGGCGTTGCAGCACGACCCGACGGAAGTGGTGACCCTCGGTCGTCCGCACGGGCACGGTCCGCCCCACGTCATAGAGGAAATTGAGCACGTCCTCGGTCTCGGCGGCCGTGAGCGGGCCGAGGTCGGCTCCCCGACCGGTCGGGACCAGCATGAACGCACTCCAGGTCATCGCCCCGAGCTCGTGAACCATCGCGGCGATCCGGGGGAGCTGCCGCACGTTCCGACGGGTGACGGTCGTGTTCACCTGGACCTTCAGCCCCAGGTCCCGAGCCTCGCGCCAGGCCGCCATCGTGCGATCGAAGGTTCCGGCGATCCCCCGGAAACCGTCGTGGACTTCCGCCGTCGAACCGTCAATCGACAACGACACCGCGACGGCACCGGCATCGCGAACCGCGGCCAACGATTCCCGGTTGAGTTTCGCCGTCCCCGATGGTGAAACCGCCACCGGCAGACCGTGTGCGCGACCTCGCCTGATGATCTCGGTCAGATCCGGGCGCTCGAAGGGATCGCCGCCGGTGATGACGAAAATCGGCGGGGGCTTGCCGAAGGCCGCCACCTGGCGCATCAGGTCGTCGGCTTCCTCGGTGTTCAGTTCGAGCTGATCGCGGCCCGGAACCGCCGACGCCCGACAGTGCCGACAAGCCAGCGCGCAAGCCCGGGTGGCTTCCCAGATCACGATGAAAGGCCGGTCGGCGGGCGAATGACGCACTGACCGGACAACCGGAGCGGCAAGCCGATCCCGGGACATGTGACGAAGGTACCCGGATCAGGCAACCACTCACCCATTCGGGCTCATCTCATCGATCGGAGTATCGACGCGGGCAGGGGAAAAGAGCAGACTGTGTTCACGTGACCACAAGGAGTGGTTGGGTGGGTCGAGTTGACGAGCGAAAGGCTGAGAACAATGAAAGTTTCACGGAGTTTTGGAGCCCGGGCAGCCCGGCTATGTTCCATGGGTCTGATCGCTGGCGGAATGGTTGCGTTACCGGCCTTGCCGGCCCAGGCCGACACCTTCACGCCGAACAACCAGCCGACGGTGGCGGTGCAGGCCGATGCTGTCGACTTCGTCTGGTCTGCGGGCAGCGCGTTCGACGCGAAGACCATCGTGGTAGCCATCGGTGACGGCGACACCCTGGACGACATTAGCGACGTCGTCATCTGCCTGTACAAGACCGGTGGTGATTCAACCTGCGCGGCACCGGATCCCCAGACCAACATGGAGGTGACCTGGACGAACACCGACGTCGCTGACACCCAGGCCGACGGGTTCGTCAACACCGTCAGCAGCCCGGTGAATGTGAACTGGGCCATTACTGGAGAGTTGTCAGCGGTCTACAACCCAGCGGCGTTCTCCACGGAGCTCCTGCTCAGCGTGGCACCGAGCGTGGTGGCCACGGAAGGGGATTGGAATATCAAGGCCACGATCACGGATCGGGCCGCCACCCCATCCACAAACACCCATGACCCCGGCAACACCGTTTGGACGCCGAATATGCCCTACTTCTCCGGCCAGACTCAACGTCCGGGGGTGGCTTGGGGTCAGATCACCACCCTCGAAACAACCGGAATCGGTACAGCGTACAGCCAAAACCAGAGTTCGGGATCGGATGTGGTGACCAACGCGACCTCGACGTTGAACTTCGAGGCTGGCAACTTCAGTGGAGGCGCCGGCTCGGATATGACGAACCTCGAAGGCGTCCTTATTGACGCTGACCCGGCAGCCGGCCAGTACACGCTGGCCTGCGGAATGGGCGACACGTACAACGACGCAACGAGCAAGGCCTTGATCCTGACGTCGGCGTCGGGGATGGGCGCAACGGAGGCCACCGGGGGTACGGTCGAAGCTGGCGTCACTCCAAGCAACACCTCGTGCCGGCTCACCTCCGGTGGTAGTGACCTGCGGCGGGAAGTGACCGGAACGGTAACGGTTAGCTTCACCCAGTCGCCGTGATCGGTGACGCGGTGGTAGCGGCCGAATCGGTCGACTCGACCGGCTAGGCAACGCGAGGAGGGGTT
>JAUYKX010000296.1 GCA_030699055.1 Candidatus Nanopelagicales bacterium | reverse complement strand
CATCGGGTCGACCAAGCCGCCGGTGAAGGTCACCGTCGTGGAGCCGGCCATCGCGCCGTCATCTCCGTCGTCCCCGCGGGGCAATGTCAACCTGGCGCTCGGGTTCATCCTGGGCCTGGGTCTGGGCGTCGGTTGGGCGCTGATCCGCGAGCAGTTGGACAGGACGGTGAAGAGCACGGACCAGCTGGGTGAATTGACCGGAGCGCCGAATCTCGGGGTGGTCTTGTTCGACGACGATGCGTCTGCCAACCACGTATCGGCCTTGGACACGAGGTCGGTGAAGTCGGAGGGGTACCGGACGATTCGGACGAACATGCAGTTCGTGAGTATCGACGATCCGGTGTCGTCGGTGGTTGTCACGTCGGCGGTCCCCAACGACGGGAAGACGACGATTTCGTGCAATCTGGCGGTCGCTCTCGCCCAAGGGGGCCACAAGGTCTGCCTTATGGAGGCCGATCTGCGCAACGCACAGGTCGGGCCGTTCCTGGGAATTTCACCCGCCGTCGGATTGACGGACGTGTTGAGCGGTCGGCAGTCGCTCGAGAACGCCTTGGTGAAGTGGGGGCGGGGCCTGATTGACGTTCTTCCCGCCGGGAAAGCCCCCCCTAATCCGAGTGAACTGCTCAGTTCGAAACACATGGCCATTTTGATCGACCAGTTGGAGAAGCAGTACGACTACGTGATCATCGATTCGGCCCCCCTGCTCCTGGTTTCCGACGCCGCACAGCTCGCGGCCCATGCCGGTGGTGCGCTTCTGGTCGTCCGGTACGGGCAGACATCGCGCGATGCGGTAACCAGGGCGGCCACGGCGCTTGCCCAGGTCAATGCGCGCATGCTCGGCACGGTAATCAACGCCATGCCGGCCAAGCGGCGCGGTTACGGTTACGGCTACGGCTACGGCTACGGCGCTTCGTCGAAAGATTCCGACCGGGCTGACGCGAAGGAACCCGATGCCAGGGAACCAACCTCTCCGTCGGCTGGGCCGCGATGATGTTCGACATGCGATGACCCGGGTTGTGGCTCTGTTAGGGTCGCCGTCGTAATCGGCCGATCGGAGATGGTGGTGGGTGTGCGTGGTCGACGGAAATACATGAAGTGGGTGGCGGTTTCGTTTGCGGCCGTCATGGCGCTCACGTTGCCTGCTGCCTGCGGCGAGTCTTCAACACCGTCGGCGACGTCGACTGCCAGTTCCGATCAGGAAGCCCACAACAGTGAAGACGTTTTGTTCGTGCTGCAGTTGATGCAGTTGTCGGAACAGGCGATGGCCATCTCCAACGTGGCGTTGGCCAAGGCTTCCAGCGATGCGGAATACGCCGACGCGCGTGAGGCCATCCGGTTGAACGAGGAGCGCATGACTCAGGCCCGTCGGCTGATTGTCACCTGGAATGCGGGGGACACGGAGGTCCCCGATGCCCCTGGTCTCCTACCGGAGGCGCAGCTTGACGAACTCCTGGTGGCCACCGGTCCGGACTTCAAGACGAAGCTGGCCAGCGCGGCTGAAACGCTGTCATCGGGTTTGTCCACGATCTCCGGCCAAGAGTTGCGAGCCGGGCAGAACGCGTTGGCCAAACGTCTGGCCTCCGGCGTACTGGTGGACACGCACGCGGCAGTGCCTTCCTGAGGCGCCCGTGTTGTAACCCGACGTGCAGGTTGGCGTGATTTGGCCTCCTGCCGGGGCACACCCCTTCGCGCGATGTCATACTTGATGCCATAATGCATGACATACAAGTAGACAGAAAGCGTGGGAATTATGACCGTGAGCGCATTGACCGCAACCGTCACTGAACTGATTTCCGACCTGGGACTGACTCAGGAGGAAGTCGGATCAATCGTTGACGCCTCGCCCCGCTCGGTTGCCCGCTGGCAAACCGGAAGTGTTGTTCCGCAACGACTGAACAAGCAACGTCTCATTGAGCTGGCATACGTCGCGGACGCGGTAACCCAAGTGATGCCACGCGAGAACGCGAACTCGTGGATGTTCACCCCGAACCGGGCACTCAACCACGACACCCCCGCCGACCGAGTACGCAACGGTCAGTACCGCGACGTTCTCGCTCTCGTCGAAGCGCTCGCGGACGGCGTGGTGATGTGAGCGCGTCGCAGACAGGCGCTAGCGGGAGGCGAGGGCCAGGTTGGTCAGGAGTGTTTCTGGAGCGATATCGGCTCCGGTTGGCCAGATCACCGCATCGCCGTGGTCGAGTTAGTTATAATCGCTTATAACGTTCCATGGCGAGGAGGCGCAAGTGAAACTGAAAGTACGCAGGATAGGTGGGTCGCTCGGAGTCATCATCCCGAAGGTTGTCCTGGATGAAATGAGTGTTCGGGAAGGCGACGAGTTGGAGATGCAGCCGCAGGGAGGGAGTGCGTACAGTCTCCACCCGACGGACTCGCCGCTCGAAGAACGCGACTGGGCCGATCTCGCCGACATCTTCGCAATGGGGCCCGACGAGCAGTTTCTCCGGGACACCGAGATTCCCGGAATGGTTTCCGATCCCTGGGCCGACCTCGACGGCTTGGGGAATCGAGAATGAACTCTCGTCTGCTCGCTGACACAAACGTATGGATTCTGCCACCCAGAGTTCCGTTGCGAGCCAAATTGATGATCAGCGTGGTAACCATTGCCGAACTCGAACTCGGCATACTCGGGGCAACGAATCATGAGGAGAAACGAACCAGACAAACGAGGTTGGACCTCATCAAGCGAAAGATGAAGCCGTTACCGGTAGACCAGAAGGTGGCCACCAGCTACGGCATTATCGGCCGGAGAACTCTGGATGCGGGCAGGCAGCCCAGACGCCGATGCATGGACCTACTCATCGCCTCGACCGCCCATGCGTACGGAGTGGCCCTGGCCACCAGGAATGCAACCGACTTCGACCACCTCGACGGCTTGATCGAGATCATCAAACTCGATTAGGCGGTCGCGCCAGTAGGTCATGCTTCTCGCGCATGATCGTCACCCGTGGCTTGCGACGTCCTCGTGCAACGGATAGTGCAACGGACATCCCAGTGTGGCCCGGATCTGGCGACCCGGGGCGGTTACCCGACTTTGAGCTGCTCGTCGCCGAAGGTGGCGACCAGGCCCAGTTGGCCGCCGAGTGCCGTGACGTAACGGTCCAAGACGTCGAGCCCGGACAAGTCGCCGTGTTCGATCTGGGAGATCCGTCCCACGCTGACTCCCATGGCGTCGGCGACCTGCCGCTGGGTGAGGTGTTGGCGTCGGCGGACATCGGCCAGGTTGTGTCCGCGCACCCGTGCAAGCAGTTGCGCCGAACGGGATTCCACTATGTCTGATCCGATGGCCTCGATGTGACGTCCGCGAACGTCGGCCCATTTCTTGATTTCCATCAGTTGCCTCCTTCTT
>JAUYKX010000291.1 GCA_030699055.1 Candidatus Nanopelagicales bacterium | reverse complement strand
CACACCAGTGGCGACATCGGATCTCCCCTGGTCTCCGGATCCACCAGTTCCTTCAGCCGAGCCGTCAGCGTCGGGTCGGTATCCGCCAGCTTCTTGCGCCCCCCACCCGGGGCCCTGACGCGGGCCCGTGGCTCCGGCCGGCCCTCCATCTCCCGCACTCCACGGGCCACCGTGTCCGGATGCGCCCCGGTGGCCTGCGCGACCGCCTGGATCCCGCCACGGCCCAGCTCCCCGGCCTCCACGCCCAGGAACAGTCGGCGTTGCCGCTCATCCAAGTGACCCCTGAGGACCTCGTACCTACGGCCAACAGACTCCGCAAGATCGACGCTGCTGCTCATAGCACAAACGGTAGTGGCCCCGCATCGGAAAACCTACGTTATTATGACGCGGGCGCTATGTCTCGATCCACGCTCAGGAAGTCGGCTTGGAGTCCGCGCCGCCCAGGTCAGATTTCCTGAGCGTGTATCGAGGTTAGACGGCGGTTGCCTCGACGATCGAGATGAGGCTCGGGGTCGGGATGGTCCGCTGCATCTGGAAGTCCGCCTCGGCGAGCAGGGCGCCGTACTCGAAGCTGGTGCGCTCACGCCCTCCGTGGTTGAGGACCATCATGTTGATGTCCATCATGAAGCCGGGATGGGGTGAGCAGTCGTCAGGTAGCACCGCCTCGAGGATGAGCAGGCGTGCCCCCAAGTTGTCGCCGACCGACTCGCGGCACCGGCGCAGGATCGCCACGCAGACGTCGTCGTCCCAGTCGTGGAGCACGGTCTTGAGCATCAGGAGGTCGCCTCCGGCGGGGACCGACTTCAAGAAGTCGCCCCCAACGGATTCGCAACGGTCGCGCACACCGGCCACATCGAGTGGAGTCGTGTCAAGCACGACGTCGGGGGTGTCGTAGAGGATGCCGCGCGCGTGCGGCTCAGCGCGTAACACTGAAGCCAGCAACGCGCCCTGCCCGCCCCCGACATCGATGATGGTCCGGGCCTGTGAGAAGTCGTAGGAACCCAGGATGGCGGCGGTCGTGACTGCAGAGGTCTGGGTCATCCAGGCGCCAAACTTGGCGTTGGCTTCGGGATGCGCGTTCAGGTATTCGAAGAACGTCTGGCCGTGGACGCGCTCGAAGGGAACTTCGCCGGCGCGCACGCCCGCAGGCAGGTCTCCCCAGGCCATGAAGTGGAACGGCTCGTTGATAAGCACGCCGAGCGCTCGTACGGAAACCTCCGTGTCGGAGCGCAGAGCGTTGCCGAGTGGCGTGTTCTCGAAGCTACCGTCATCGCGCACGCGTAGCACGCCCAGACTGGCGCCGGCTCTCATCAGGCGGAGCACCCACGGCTCATGGGCGCCGATGGCCGACGCGACATCCGACGCGGTCTTGGCGCCGTCACCGATCGCGTCGGGGATGGAGAGCTGCGCGAGGGTGGCGAGGATTCGCGAGGGGATAGCGGCGAACATCATCTGCATGACCTGAACATGAGGCGGTGGTACCGGAGGCGCGGCGGGGGCAGTTCTGTCTACCAAGGTGATCTCCAGTCGGAGTGGAGTACGTCGGTTCGAAGGCTGGGACGGTAACACGAAAGAAGTGTTCGAGCGCTACCGACGGGGGATGCAGCAGCGCTCAAACAAATCTCAGCCTCGGAAGCTGCCACTG
This sequence comes from Candidatus Nanopelagicales bacterium, assembly GCA_030699055.1. Taxonomy (GTDB): domain Bacteria; phylum Actinomycetota; class Actinomycetes; order S36-B12; family UBA10799; genus JAUYKX01. Next base: position 1,711 of record JAUYKX010000291.1, on the reverse strand, counting down.
ATCACACAGGCAGATGGAGTGTGCCGCTGATTTTGGACACGTTCTCGTGTTGTTGATCATGCGGCGTTTGCCGCTGGCTGGTGGTCGGTCAGGGTTTCCGCGGGGGTGCGGTAGCCGTAACTGGTTAGGTCCTCACCTGGCCGTGGGCATCCAGGGGTTGTCCTCGGCCAGCGTGGTGAGGGCGTCGAAGGATCCGATGTTGTGTTTGGCTGCGGTGGCCAAGTAGCTGCGGATGGCGCAGAATTGTTCGGCGCCGGTGAGGGTTCGCAGGCATCCGGACACTTTCTGTCTCAGTTTGATCATTCGGATTTCTCGTTCCGCGGCGTTGTTGTCGAACGGGACGAGCGGGTTGGTGGTGAACCGTAGGTAGTCGGTTTCCCGTTTGATCAATCGTCGGGCCAGGGTGTTGTGCTTGGCCTGTGGGTTGGTGGCCAGGGCCGCATCGACCAGGTTCTTCAAGTCGACGAGCGCGTCAGTGGTTTGCCGGGCCCAGCACCACGTCTGGCCGGGCGGGTTGTGGTCGGTGACGGCCTGCAATTCGCGCAGCACGTGCGCGTTGCACAGGGCGTGGGTGGCGTTGCGGTACGTGTCGTACGGCGCCCACGCGTCATGCACGGCGACACCATGGAAGTTGGGCAGCACCCCGGCGGCGTTCATCGCGGCGGTGCCCCGCTTGTCATGCACGATGATCAACGAGTGTTTGCCGGTCGATGCCGAATGCCATCGGCATTCTCACCAATGGTCTGGAAACTGGTGGTAAGGCCCCAATCGGGTGAACGCTGACCAGTGTCCCACTTCAACTCTAGGTGGTACACTTGACTCATGCCTACCGCACGTCCCCGCCATCAGGTGACAGAGACACCAGCCGTTGCTCGTGCGATCGATCGCGCCGCAATGCGCTGGCCGGGCGAGCCGCGTTCGAAGCTGCTCCGGCGACTGGTCGACGTCGGTGGCGAAACGTTGGAGCAGCACGAGCAGTTCAATGTCGAGGGTCACCGCGCCGCCGTGACTGCCAGTAGCGGCGCATATCCCGACGCGTTTGGGCCCGACTATCTCGCCGAGCTGCGGGAGGACTGGCCAGCGTGATCGTTTTGGATGCCAGTGTCCTGATCGCTCACCTCAGCCCTGTCGATTCCCACCACGCGGCGGCAACCGCCATCCTGCTCGACGCCACACCGGGTTCGACGCTCGTCCACACCGTCACGATGGCGGAGGTTCTGGTCGGCGGCGTCCGGGTCGGCCGCGGTGCGGCTATGCAGGATGACCTTCGAACAGCCGGTGTGGATGTTGCACCGCGCGACGCCGACGAACCGTTGCGCCTGGCCGAACTGCGGGCGAGTACCCGCCTCAAGCTGCCCGACTGCTGCGTATTGGACGTGGCTATCCACCATCACGCCACTCTCGCGACATTCGACGCGGCCCTCGCCTCGGCCGCACGACACCGCGGCGTGGCCGTCCTTCCATGATGTCGTTTTTGACATCCTGCTGCGGAATCGGCAGCCCGAAAACGTCCGTTACTCGCCGATGGCCCCCCGAGTTGCAATACGGGGTCGTGCGGCCAGCCGGGACCTTGACCGGGGCCTTGCTGGGCGCAAGCTCGGCCGTTTAGGGCCGAGTTAGCCCTGTGGTTGGGTTGGTGGATCCGCAGTGTCGGAGGTAGCTGATAGAACTGGTTGTATGAGGCCGGGTGCGGTTCGCACGGCGATGGTGC
>JAUYKX010000280.1 GCA_030699055.1 Candidatus Nanopelagicales bacterium | reverse complement strand
GGACCAGAGCAAGATTGTGTTCCGGGAACCGAGCACCGTGTCCCTGACCCCGATGCAGCGCGCCACCGCCTGGTTCTTCCTGGTCATGGTGTTGCTGTTCCTGGTTCAAGCTCTGGTTGGCGGCGCCGCGGCGCATTATCGTGCCGATCTGAACAGCTTCTTCGGGATTCCGCTGGAGGACTTCCTCCCGTTCAACCTGATGCGCACCTGGCACGTTCAGTTGGCGCTGTTCTGGGTCTCGACCTCGTTCCTGGCGGCGGGACTGTTCCTGGTTCCCATGCTCACCCGCAAGCCCGATCGCAAGGGGCAGGCGCCTCTGGCCTACCTGCTCCTGGCCGCCCTCTTCATCGTGGTCGTCGGATCACTGCTCGGCGAGCTGCTCGGACAGAGGGGCTACTTCGGCGCCCTGTGGAGCTGGCTGGGCAATCAGGGTTGGGAGTACCTGGATCTCGGCAAGCTCTGGCAGATTCTGCTGACCGTAGGCATGATCCTGTGGGTGATCATTCTTTTGCGAGGTCTGCGCAAACGACTGGCAAGCGAAAGCGCGGCAAACCTGCCCTGGATGTTCTTCTACGCGGCCCTGGCCCTCCCCGTCGTCTATGCCCTGGGCATCATCGCCGATCACTCTCAGAAGTTTCCGATCGCCGACTTCTGGCGTTTCCTGGTCGTGCACCTGTGGGTGGAGGACTTCCTGGAGCTGTTCACGACGGTCATGGTCGCCGTCATGCTCGTGTTGCTCGGGGTGGTCCGCGAGAAGGTTGCCCTAAGGGTGATCGTTCTGGACATCATCCTGTACAGCGCTGGCGGCGTTATCGGCACAGCTCACCACTGGTACTGGACGGGAACGCCCGCATCGGTGCTTTCCCTTGGCGCGTTCTTCAGCGCCCTGGAAGTCATTCCGTTGCTGTTCCTGAGCATCGAGGCGTGGACCTTCATGCGAATCGGCGGTCGACGACCGGACGAGGCGAAGAATTCTTTCCCCCACAAATGGGCGGTGATGTTCCTGATCGCCGTCGGCTTCTGGAACTTCCTCGGAGCCGGGGTGTTCGGATTCCTGATCAACCTGCCGATCATCAACTACTGGGAGACCGGAACGGTCCTGACGGCCAACCACGGCCACGCGGCCATGATGGGGGTCTACGGCATGCTCGCGGTGGCCTTCGCCGTGTTCGCTTTCCGTTACTTCATTCCCGCCGAAAAGTGGTCCGAGAAGGCCATGAAGATCAGTTTCTGGTCTCTCAATATCGGCTTGGCCGGAATGGTCGTGTTGAACCTTTTCCCGGTGGGAATCATGCAGTTGTGGGAGGCCGTGAACAACGGCTACTACGCGGCCAGGTCCATGGGCTTCATCACCAACGACACGGTCGTATTCTTCGAGTGGTTGCGACTGCCCGCTGACCTGCTGTTCATCATCGGTGGTGTGCTTCCGCTGCTGTGGATGGCCGTGCGGGCGGCACTGCACCGAGGTAACCACCAGCCCGTCAGGGACGACCAGGATCTGGAGCTCTTCATCGAGGATGACAGCTCCGACGCCGCCGCCGTCAGTGGCGGCTCAACGCCGGATTCCGCTCGGGGTTGAGCGATGGCGGCTGGATCGCTGTTCCTGGCCGTGTACTCGGCGTTACTGGTCGGGCTGGCCTCCGGGCTCCACTGGCTCGGCCAGAGATCGATCACCGCCTGGTCGGCCGAGTCGGCGGTGGCCGGAAGCCACGACGACGGGTCAGACCCATCCCAGATCGACCCGGGATGGGCGCACAACGAGTCGAGTCGACTTCACACCGTTATCGGATTGGTGGCGGCAGTAGCCGCGACTGGCTTGCCCTTGGCCGGGATGGTCATTTACCGCACTGCTGCCGAACGAACGCTGCTTGCAGTCGTCGCCGCCATCGGCGCGCTCACGCTCGTGATGATCATGCGGGCCATGAATCGTCATCGCGCCGGCCGCGGCTATCCTGACCCGGATTCCCCAGCTCACCTAACCTGACGGGTGCGCCATGTTCGAACCCGGCCAAGGAGAACGCGTGCAGAAACTACTGATCGCCAACCGGGGGGAGATCGCGGTCCGCATCGCCCGCGCCTGCCGTGACGCCGGAGTGAAAAGCGTGGCCGTCTACTCCGACGAGGACCGTGACGCACTCCACGTCGAGATGGCTGACGAGGCGTTCGCCCTCGACGGGACGACCGCTGCGGATACCTACCTGAACGTCGACAAGATTCTCAATTGTGCCCGCAAATCGGGCGCCGATTCGGTTCATCCCGGGTACGGGTTCCTTTCCGAAAACGCGAATTTTGCCCAGGCCGTGATCGACGCTGGACTGACCTGGATCGGGCCTCCACCGACCGCCATCGAAGCACTGGGTGACAAGGTGACCGCCCGTCACATTGCCCAGCGGGTTGGCGCGCCACTGGTTCCCGGAACCGCCGATCCGGTCAAGGACGCGTCCGAGGTCGTCGAATTCGCCCAAACCAATGGCCTACCGATCGCGATCAAGGCGGCTTTCGGCGGAGGCGGACGGGGGCTGAAGGTCGCGCGCAACCTGGATGAGATTCCCGAGGACCAGCGCGAGGAGCACGTCAAGTCGTTCCGCCGGGACATACTCGGCGCGCTGCAGGTGATGGTCGAACTGGAGCTGGCCATCCTGGACGATCAGCCGGAACAGGCCCTGGAGCTCCTCAAGGGCCCGCTGCTGTCGGCGCGCAAGGAGGGGCACAAGCGGTACCAGAAGGAAGAGGACGAGGAACACTGAGCTGTCCTGAGTCGTCCGGCACACCGATCATCCGCCGCAGGGCGGAGGTCGAAGCGACGCCCACCCGGCGGCCCGGCATTACCGAACGCCGGCTGCTCACGCCCACCGAGTCGAGGCTGCAGAACATCGTGCTGATCGATGCCGAACCGGGT
>JAUYKX010000272.1 GCA_030699055.1 Candidatus Nanopelagicales bacterium | reverse complement strand
ACGGGCGGGACGGCTTCGTCAGCCTGGAGGTCTCACCCTACCTCGCCCGCGACACACAGGCCACGATTGACGAGGCCAGGCGGCTCTGGAGGACGGTCGGGCGCGACAACGTCATGATCAAGGTCCCGGGCACCCCGGAAGGCATCCCCGCCATCAAGCAGCTCATCGGAGAAGGCATCAATGTCAACGTCACACTGCTCTTCTCGCAGCAGACCTACGAGCGTGTCGTCGAGGCCTATATCGCCGGGCTCGAAACGCGTGCGGTGCAAGGCGGCGACCTAAGCAGAGTCGCCAGTGTGGCCAGCTTCTTCGTCAGCCGCATCGATACTGCCATCGACGCGCTCGCCGCCGCTCGGCTTAAGACCGTCACCAACGCGACGGAACGGTCCCTGCTGCAGAGCATTGTCGGCAAGATCGCCATCGCCAACGCGAAGCTGACCTACCAGCGGTACAAGGCGCTGTTTCGCGGCACCCGGTGGGAGGCGCTTGCAGGCAAGGGCGCCCAGACGCAGCGGGTCCTGTGGGCGAGCACGAGCACCAAGAACCCGAACTACCGCGATGTGATCTATGTCGAGGAACTGATCGGTCCCGACACCGTGAATACCATGCCGCCATCCACCCTTGAGGCGTTCCGCGATCACGGCCGTCCCCGCGCAAGTCTCGAAGAAGATATCGAGGCCGCCCACCACACGATGGAGGCGCTCGAACAGGCCGGCATCTCGATGAAGGAGGTGACCGACAGGCTGGTCGATGATGGGGTGCGGCTGTTCGCCGAGCCATTTGAAAAGTTGCTCAGCGCGGTGGACAGACAATAGAGTGGCCGTTCAGCCGCAGGTCAATCGTCAGACCTACACGCTTCCAAACGATCTGGCGTCCGCCGTCAGAATGACACTTCAAGATTGGCGCACGGGCGGCAAAGTCCGGAGACTGTGGGCGCGCGACGCAACGCTCTGGACAGGCGCCGATGAAGCCGACTGGCTCGGGTGGTTGGGAATCACCGAGGACCAGTTGGCACATATAGATCATCTCAGGAGCATTGCCGAAGAGGTCAAGGCCGCCGGGTTCAGGCACGCCCTGCTGTTGGGCATGGGCGGATCAAGTCTGTGCCCCGAGGTGATCAGGACGACGTTCGGCAAGCTCGATGGGTACCCCGAGCTCCACGTCCTCGACTCGACCGACCCGGCCCAAGTGAAGACCTTCGAAGGCAAAGTGGACCTTGCCAACACGATCTTCATCGTGTCGAGCAAGTCGGGCAGCACGCTCGAGCCGAACATCTTCAAGCAGTATTTCTTTGAGCGCGTGAAGCGGGTCATCGGCGCCGACAACGCGGGCAGCCGGTTCATTGCGATCACGGACCCCGGCTCGAAGATGCAGCAGGTCGCCGAGAGCGGCGGCTTCCGTCACGTCTTCTTCGGGCTACCAAGTATCGGCGGCCGCTACTCGGCGCTGTCGAATTTCGGCATGGTGCCGTCGGCCATCATGGGAGTGGACGTGCGGAGATTGCTGGACCGTGCCGAGGAGATGGTGCAGGCCTGCGCATCCTGCGTCCCGGCCGAGGACAACCCCGGCGTGGTGTTGGGCACGATCCTGGGCGTGCTTGCCAAACACGGCCGCGACAAGGTGACCATCACCGCCTCGCCGGGCATCCAGGGCCTCGGCGCTTGGTTGGAACAACTGCTCGCGGAATCGACCGGAAAAGAAGGGAAAGGATTGATCCCGGTCGACCGGGAAGCGCTCGGCCTGCCTGAGGTCTATGGGAGGGATCGCCTGTTTGTCTACCTCAGATTGGAATCCAGGCCTGATCCGTCGCAGGATGCGGCGATCGATGGCCTCGAACAGGCCGGGCAGGCCGTCGTGCGAATCTCGGTCCCCGACCGGTACGACCTGGGCCAGGAGTTCTTCCGATGGGAGATTGCAACCGCGGTGGCGGGATCGATCATCGGCATCAATGCCTTCAATCAACCTGACGTGGAAGCCAGCAAGGTGGCGACGCGGAGGCTGACGGAGGAATACGAGAAGGCCGGCTCGCTGCCGCCGGAGACCCCGATCCTGCATGACGGCGGGATCATGGTATTCACTGACGAGAACAATGCCGCGTCGCTGGCAAAGGCAGCGGGCCGCGACCGGTCGCTCTCGGGGTACCTCAGGGCCCACCTGAACCGACTCGCGCCGGGCGATTACTTCGCGATCCTGGCGTATCTCGAGATGAATGAGGCGCATGGGGCGCAGCTTCAAGCGGTTCGACACGCCGTCCGGGACACAAAGCGGGTGGCGACCTGCCTTGGCTTCGGGCCGCGGTTCCTCCATTCCACAGGACAAGCATACAAGGGCGGACCGAATACCGGCGTCTTCCTCCAGATCACCTGCGACGACGCGATCGACCTGCCCGTCCCGGGACAGAGATATACCTTTGGCGTGGTCAAGTCGGCGCAGGCGCGCGGCGACTTCCAGGTGCTGGCGGAGCGAAAGCGGCGGGCGCTGCGCGTTCTTCTCGGCTCGGTCGTTCGGGCCGGCCTGTCGGCACTTCAGGCGGCAATCAGCGATGCGTTGGCGTAATGCACCGCTTACAGAAT
>JAUYKX010000270.1 GCA_030699055.1 Candidatus Nanopelagicales bacterium | reverse complement strand
TGGTTCATGGGCGTGCTGTCGGCTGGGTTCGATTCAGAGGTCACCGAACGCGCGAACCAGATGACCTGGCCAAAGGGTCAGGCGCGTTACCTGGTCGCCACCCTGCGCGAGCTTCAGATCTTCAAACCGGTGGAATACGAGTTGGTCATGGATGACCAGACGGTACGACAGCGGGCAATGCTGGTGGCTGTCGGCAATGGCATCTCCTACGGCGGAGGGATGAAAGTCTGTCCCGACGCCAAACTCGATGACGGGCTGCTCGATGTGACGGTGCTGGGGGCTGTTTCGAAACTGACCTTCATTCGGTCATTCCCGGGCGTCTTCAAGGGAACCCACGTCAACCAGCCATACGTGTACCAGTACCGGACCCAGCATCTCGATGTCGTTGCTCCGGGCCAGCTCATCTATGCCGACGGCGAGCGGGTCGGACCAGCCCCGGCGCGGATTTGGGTTGAACCGGCCGCACTGCGCGTGTTCGTTCGATCCGCAGGCTGACCGGTGAGCGCCCCGTCGCCGGCCGGCGCCGAGGCGTTGGCCGAGTTCGTGGCGGGGCTTGAGTTCAAACTCGATGACTTCCAGGCGACGGCCTGTGGGGCGCTAGCCGACGGGCACAACGTTCTGGTGGCGGCTCCGACCGGTAGCGGCAAGACCGTGATCGGCGAATGCGCTGTGCATCTCGCCTTGGCCGATGGACGCCGGGCCTTCTACACGACGCCGATCAAAGCTCTGAGTAACCAGAAGTATCGGGATCTGTGTGAGTCCCTGGGCTCGGCCCGGGTCGGACTACTCACCGGCGACACTGTGATCAACTCTGGGGCACCGGTCGTGGTGATGACCACAGAGGTCCTTCGAAACATGCTTTACGAGGCTTCCCCTGGTCTGCTGGAGCTTGCGGCCGTCGTGCTCGATGAGGTCCATTACCTGGCCGACCGCGAGCGCGGCGCAGTCTGGGAAGAGGTGATTCTTCATCTTCCGGACAGTGTTTCCTTGGTTGCCTTGTCGGCCACGGTGAGCAACGCCGAGCAGTTCGGGGCCTGGATGCGTGAAGTCCGCGGGGACACGGAAGTGATCATTTCGGAGGAGCGACCCGTACCACTTCGGCAATTGGTGTTTACCGATCACGGCATGGTCGAGCTGTTCGAACCGGGATCCGACCAAAGCGTGAACCGCGAACTCGTCCGCCGGGCCCAAGCGGAAACCCGCGCGATCCGGGGAGTCGAACACCGGCCGGGTCGGTCCAGCCGATCCGGTGGATCCGGCCGACCATCGGGCGGCGGCGGTAGAAGAGGTGGAGGTCGCCGCATTGCCCGCTCAGTCGTGATCGATCAGCTTCGGCGGGCGGATTTGCTACCCGCGTTGGTGTTTATTTTCAGCCGGGCTGGGTGCGAGGACGCCGTCATCCAGTGCGTGCGCGCCGGACTCGAGCTAACCACCTCTTTCGAGCGCGATCGCATCCTGTCTGTGGTCGATACGGCTTGCTCGGAGATTCCGCCGAGTGACCTGGAGGTCCTCGGGTTCCGGGAATGGCGCGAGGGCTTGAGCCGCGGGGTGGCGGCCCATCACGCCGGGCTGCTGCCCGTGTTCAAGGAGACGGTTGAGCGGCTGTTCAATGAAGGGCTGGTGCGCGCGGTCTTCGCGACCGAGACTTTGGCTCTGGGGATCAACATGCCCGCCCGAAGCGTGGTCATCGAACGCTTGATCAAGTGGGACGGTCGGGCGCATGTTGATCTCACCCCGGGGCAGTACACCCAATTAACTGGCCGCGCCGGTCGGCGGGGCATCGATCCCGTCGGTCATGCGGTCGTGCTCTGGCACGCCGGACTGGAGCCCAGCCAGGTCGCGGGGCTGGCCTCGACCCGGACCTATCCGCTGCGTTCCTCCTTTCGTCCGAACTACAACATGGCGGTCAATCTGCTCAAGCGGCTTGAACCAGAGGCGGCCCGCGAACTTCTCGAAACCTCGTTCGCCCAGTACCAAGCCGACGAGCGGGTGGTGGGACTGGCTGCTCGGATCCGGCGGAACGAGCACACGCTTGCCGACGCCGACCCACCGGCCGTATGCGATCTGGGTGATTTCTCCGAGTACTGGCATTTCCGTCGCCGCCTGTCCGAACTTGAGAAGACGGTTCGTCGAGATCGACTATCTGCCGCTCGCGCGGGGGTGACGGCGGTCCTGGCGCAAGTGCAGCCGGGCGACGTGGTCGAGATCGGCGCACCTCGGCGGCGGCTGCCGGCGGTTGTCGTGGCGGCAGCGGTCAACCCAACTGATCCCCGACCACAGCTGCTGCTGATGGATCGCCGTCTCAAACGGGTGAGTGCGACCGAGATTCCGCAGGGCGTGCGAACTCTGGGCCAGATGCGATTGCCCGAACCGTTGAAGCCCCGAAGCGCAAACTGGCGCCGCAAGGTCGTGGCTGAACTTCAAGAAATGTATGAGCGAATCCGAGATCGGTCGACAGCGGAAGCGGGCCAGGACCGCAGCTCACCCGACACCGATCAGAACGTCTCCGAGATCGCGTCTCTTCGTCGAAGCCTTCGCGATCACCCCTGCCACCAGTGCCCCGACCGAGAAGAACACGCGAGGCACTGGCAGCGACATCAGGTTCTCGCCGACGAAACTGAACGTCTTCGCCGCCAAATGGCCAAGCGAACCGGGACGATTGCCCGCCAGTTCGACCAGGTATTCGCGCTGCTAACCGAACGCGGCTATCTGGACACTTCCGGCGCTACTGTGCGCCCGACCGATGCCGGACAGCTACTGGCAGCCGTGTACGCCGATCAGGATCTGCTCGTTTGCGAAGCCGTCCGGACCGGGGTTCTGGAAGACCTCGCGCCGGCTGAATTGGCGGCCGTGTGCTCGGCCCTGGTTTTCGACCGTCGGACCGACGAGGAACGACAGACGGCTGCGCCCGGTCGCGGATCAACGCGAAGCGCGTTACGCGAGCTCGCCGAACTCGCCGTCGACCTGGCTGAGCACGAGGCGCGCCACAAACTGGATTTCGTTCGGCTACCGGATCCGGGCCTGGTCACCGCCACGGCGGATTGGGCGCGGGGCCGGGGGCTGGCTTCGGTATTGGCCGATGCCGAGATCGGAGCCGGCGATTTTGCCCGGGTGATGCGTCAACTGATCGACCTGCTGCGGCAACTCGCCCATGCCCCCCAACCGGGGCCTGTCGGACCCGACCTGGTCGATGCCGCCCACCGGGCGATCAAGCTCATCGACCGGGGGGTTGTTTCCTACAGTTCGATTGGTTGATCGGACAACAGGGCTGACCGGCGGGCGCCGAACAACCAAACTCCACCGATTGGCCTAGTAGTCGGCCCGATACGGGTCCGGCTGGTCGAATCTGTTTAGGTGGGAGGGAAGACGTGGGCCACGGTTGCGTTGTCGGTTGCTCTGTTTTTTGCTGTCGCAACATCGGCAACACCGGCGACTGCCGCAACGCCAGCGACGAGCGAGGTTGCTGAGCACCCGGTTGCGGCGGATCTGACCGCGCGGGCCGCAGTGTTGCCGCCTCCGTTTCCAACGCCCAGAAAGAAGCGGATTCGCGGGCTTCGGAGCCCTCGACGGGCGCCCGCTCAAGTCGAGCCCAATGCTTCCTATGTGCCCCAAACCTCATGTGATCCGGTGGAGCGCAGGGGAGTGAAGGGATTTCGGAGGTTAGTGCTCGCGCGCTTCCCGAGTGGGTTCGACTGGGGCACTACCCGGGCCTGCGTGCCCGGTGCGACCAGCGAACACCACGACGGGCGTGCCTGGGATTGGGGGGTCGACGCCAACAACCCCAAGCAATTGGCGACCGCTGGTCAACTGCTGACCTGGCTGACGGCCGTTGGTCCAGATGGTCAACCGGGTTACCACGCCCGCCGCCTCGGCATCATGTACATCATCTTCAACCGGCACATCTGGGGCCAGTATCGGGCGGCCGAGGGCTGGCGACCCCTTACCGGATCAAGCCCGCACCTTGATCACGTTCATTTTTCCTTCACCTGGAACGGAGCGCTGAAGCGCACGTCATTTTGGAAGGGACGGGTGTTCCGCGAGGATTTCGGGCCCTGTAGCCCGGCGCCCGGGCAGCCAACTCCGCCTCGAACTGGGCCCAATTTCACCCCGTGTCCGCGGTGAGCGACGCCGTGTTGTTGACGACAACACGGTTTCCGAACTCCGGCTTCGCCTTCAGTGTCGAACCCGGCTCCTTCCTGGCCGGCCGGTATGGTGCCCAAATGGTCATCGATCCCTGAGAGGAGCGACATGGTCGACAGAGACCTGCCAACGTCCGAGGCCGTAGCCCTGCTCGATCTGACGAGAGATATCGCCCAACAGGAATTGGTTCCCCGGGTCGCCGACGCTGAGCGAGCGGGAGAGTTTCCGCGGGAGATCTTCCGCCTACTGGGCCGCTCGGGCCTGATGGGACTGCCGTACCCGGAGGACGAGGGCGGAGGTGGCCAGCCGTATTCGGTTTATCTGCAAGTGCTGGAGGAGTTGGCGGCCGGGTGGTTGAGCGTGGCCCTAGGTGTGAGTGTTCACACCCTCAGCGCCCACGCATTGGCGAATTTCGGGACTGCTGAGCAACGCGATCGTTGGTTGCCCGACATGCTCGGAGGTGAACTGCTCGGTGCCTACTGCCTGTCCGAACCCGGCAGTGGTTCGGATGCCGCGGCGATGGTCACCACAGCCACGCCTGAACGCGATGGCTATTCCATCACCGGAACCAAGGCCTGGATCACCCACGGCGGTGAGGCTGACTACTACACGTTGATGGCCCGGACCATCCACCCCGACGACGCTGTCGCCGCTAGCGGGCGAGACCCCATCAGCTGTTTCCTGCTTCCGGCGAGGACCGACGGGCTGTCGTTCGGCAGCCCCGAGCGCAAGATGGGGATGAAGGCTTCCACGACCGCGCCCGTTCACCTGGATTCGGTTCGGGTCGATCGTGACCGCCTGCTGGGTTCCGAGGGGCAGGGCATGCAGATCGCCCTCAACGCCTTGGATGCCGGTCGATTGGGGATATCAGCCTGTGCTGTCGGGCTCGCGCAGGCTGCCCTCGAAGCCGCGCGCGACTATGCCCTCGGACGGAACCAGTTCGGTCAGCCGATAGCTCGATTCCAGGGCATCGAGTTCATGCTGGCCGACATGGCCACCCAGATCGAGGCCGGTCGGGCGCTCTACCTCCAGACGGCGGCCCGCAAGGACGCTGGTCGGCCGTACTCTTCGCAAGCCGCCATGACCAAGCTCTTCTGTACTGACATGGCCATGCAGGTGACCACCGATGCGGTTCAGATATTCGGGGGAGCGGGCTATGTTGAGGACTTCCCGGTGGAGCGGTACTTCCGTGAGGCGAAGGTCCTGCAGATTGTCGAAGGCACCAACCAGATCCAGCGCGTGGTGATCGCTCGGTCTTTGTTGAGGGGCTGACGTTGCGATCGCAGTGGCCCTGGTGGCTCGCGAGCGGGCTGGCGGCCTTGGGCGGGTTGGCGTTGGCCGCTGCTTTTGCTCCTCTGGGTTGGTGGCCGCTGGCCCCGATCGGGATTGCCCTCATTACGTTGGCCGTGAGATCGGCATCATTGCCCGCCGCATTACTGGCCGGGTTCGTTGGTGGGTTGGCCTTCAACCTGCTCGGGTTGCGCTTCGTGGCCGTGGTCGGCACTGACGCCTGGTTGGTGGTCAGCGCCATTTGTGCCCTGTGGGTCACGCTGTACGCGTTGGCCGTCTGGCTGATCAGAAACCTCGTGTGGTGGCCGATGGCTGCTGCGGCACTTTGGGCCACCATCGAAGGAATGCAGGCCCGATGGCCGTGGGACGGATTCGCGTGGCTGCAGGTCGGGTTTAGTCAGGCCGACGCCCCGACCGTCGGATTGGCCGCTCTTGGCGGCATGCCCTTGTTGGGATTCGTGGTGGCGCTGGCCGGGTCGCTGCTGGTGTTCTGGGTCGAGGGCTCGGACAAGGTCGGTCGGCGGCTGGTATTGCCGCTGGCCGCCATCGCGCTGATGGTTTCGGGTGTCTTGGTTCCCCGGCCGATCATGGGCCAGAACGATCGAGGGCCGGCAGAAACCCGAGCCGCGGCGGTGCAGGGGAGTGTGCCCGAGATCGGGTTCGAGGCCAAAGAACAGCGGCAGGAAGTACTCGAGAACCACGTGGCCGTCACCATGGCCCTGGCTGGTGAGGTCAACGCGGGTCGCCAACCCCGGCCCGATTACGTCGTGTGGCCGGAAAACTCGAGCGACGTGGATCCTTACCTTTCGAAATGGGCTGCCGGTTTGATCAGTTCGGCGGTCGATGCGATCGGCGTTCCGGTACTGGTCGGCGCCGTCACCACCTCGATCAACCCACCGGCCCCGTCGAACGTGGCGATCGTGTGGTCGCCGGGAACCGGTCCCGGCGAGGTCTACACGAAACGACACCTGTTGTTGTTCGGAGAATTTGTCCCCTTCCGGTCAGCTTTGACCGCGATCACAGACCGCTACGACCGGGTACCGATGGACTACGCGCCGGGGGAACACAACGGGGTTCTGCAACTGGGTTCGGCCACGGTGGGCGACGTCATTTGCTACGAAATAGCCGACGACCAGCTGGTCCGTCGGGAAGTGGTGGATGGGGCCCGGCTGTTGACCGTGCAAACCAACAACGCAACGTTCGGCATGACGTCCCAACCCGAACAACAATTGGCGATGTCCCGAATCAGAGCGATCGAACACGGACGGTCGGTGGTGATCGCGGCCACCAGCGGGGTGACCGCAATCGTGATTCCGGATGGCACGGTGGCGGCTCGCGCCGCACCAAACAAGGGCGAAGCGCTCGTCGCCCCGGTTCCGATGCGCGACACGCTCACGCTGTCCGACCGCCTGCAGGATCTGCCGGTCGTGGTCGTCGCGCTCCTCGCCATTCTTGGACTAGTGTTCGCATTCCTTACCAGCCGGACCTCGCGGTCTACACGGTCCACACGTACTCGGTAACCGGTCCCGCGTAACCGGGGGTTCAACCAAGGGCGGGAAGCGTTAGGGTCATCCCAGTCCCTGCCCGAAATTGCGAATCGAATTGGGGTGCCCGATGCCAGACGAGCCCTCGGACTTCGCCGACCTGGGCATGATCCTGGTCGTCATCCCGACCTATAACGAACGCCAGAACATCGGCCGCATTGTCGGTCGGACCCGACACAGCGTTCCCTCGGCGCACATCCTCATCGCCGACGACAACAGCCCCGACGGAACTGGGCATGTTGCCGATGACCTGGCGGCAATGGACGACCACGTCCACGTACTGCATCGACTGGGCAAGGAAGGACTCGGTGCGGCCTATCTGGCCGGCTTCAGCTGGGCTCTGGCCAATGGGTACGACGTCGTCGTCGAGATGGATGCCGACGGAAGCCATCGGCCCGAAGACCTTCCGCTGATGCTTGACGCCTTGCGCGATGCGGACCTGGTGCTCGGATCGAGGTACGTCCCGGGTGGTGAGGTTGTCAATTGGCCCAAGTCCCGGGAATTCCTGTCGCGAGGAGGTAACTGGTACACGCGCCACGCACTGGCAATTCCGTTGCGCGATGC
>JAUYKX010000018.1 GCA_030699055.1 Candidatus Nanopelagicales bacterium | reverse complement strand
CCCGAAGGCCACCATCAAGAACCTGGCCAACGGCACCGGATACGTGTTCCGGGTACTGGCAGTCAATGCTGCCGGTGACGGAGCCTGGAGTGAAACCAGCACGGCGGTAACCCCGAAGGGAACCCAGACGATCACGTTCGGCAAGCCTGACGATGTCGGCTTCGACCAGGGCAGTGTTGTCCTGAACCCGACGGCAACCTCCGGGCTGACGGTCGCACTGGCCTCCGGCTCGGAAACGGTATGCACGGTTTCCGGTTCGACGGTCAACTTCGCGAAGGTCGGCACCTGCAAGATCACCGCCAGCCAGGGTGGGAACGACGCCTGGAACGCGGCCTCGGATGCCACCCGGGAGTTCGAGATCAAGACCGGCGAGGCACTAACCCCGCAGTTCGACCCGGAAACCCGCGCCAAGGGTGGGTTCAGCGTGCAGGTGAGCAACCACAACGCCGACTGGAAATGGCAGGTGTCCTCCGACAAGGGAACCCCGGCCATCAACAACAACGGGTTGATCACGGTGACCGGTTTGACCGACGGCCAGTCGGCCAAGGTGACCGTCACCACCAAGCGCGACAACTACACCGACGGCAGTGCGGACACGACGGGTTCGGCCCTCGATGTCCCGAAGGCACCGGGCACGCCTTCCGCCACCACAGGCGACGGGCAGGTCGACCTGTCCTGGACCGCGCCCGACAGTGACGGTGGCTCCCCGGTGACCGGATACAAGGTGCAGGCCAAGCCCGCAACCGGTGGGGATTGGGCCGACACGGCCGACACCGACGGCAAAACCACCGACCCGAAGGCCACCATCAAGAACCTGGCCAACGGCACCGGATACGTGTTCCGGGTACTGGCAGTCAATGCTGCCGGTGACGGAGCCTGGAGTGAAACCAGCACGGCGGTAACCCCGAAGGCTCCGGAGGTGTACATACCCCCGGCTCCGGCACCTGGTCCGGCGGTGGCCCCAGCGCCTGCCCCCGCTCCTGCAGCGGCCCCGGCCCCGGGCAAGAAGCCGGGCAAGAAGCCGGCGAAGAAGCCCGGCAAGAAGCCAGGCAAGGGCAAGAAGAAGCCCGCGAAGAAGCCGGGCAAGGGCAAGAAGAAGCCCGCGAAGAAGCCGGGCAAGGGCAAGAAGAAGCCGGGCAAGGGTCGGCGCTGACGGACCCGATTCCGGGACATGGGTCCACCGGTGGTGTTGCACCGGTGGTCGGGTCCCTCTGCCGCCGGTGCAACACCTGGTGCCGGGGGACCCGACCGTTCCCCCGGCCGACACCTGGTGTCCTGGCTGCGGAGGCGCCGGCGTCAGGCGGGGTTCCGGCGAAGTTGAAGCGCAAGTCGCGCGAGCCGATCCGGTTGCCCACGTCCACCAATACCGGTCAGCGGGCGTCTGGCCTACCGGCGAACAACTTGCGGTCGAAGCTGCAGGTGTTGGCAGGACTTCACTCGATGTGGAATGCGATGGTGTGGCGGGAAGCGGGCTGCTTTTCGGCCGCGCACGAACGGAAACGGGCGGGACGGCCATGATGCTGACAACACGAACGGCCACTGCGGGGGCAATCGCGATGCTCGTACTCGTGGCCGGATGCGCATCAACCTCGGCAGCTCCGCCGCCGGCCACCCAGTCGACCGATGCGCGGGTCGAGTCGGTCACCGGCCCTGCCTCTGACTCGGCCCCGGTGGTTGTTCCGCCACCGCGCATCGTCAAGCGTTACGTCCAATACGGCAAGCAGCGAAAGCGTCAAATGGCCGAGTACTCGTACCGGCATTACGGCAAACGTGAGTGGCGCTTGACCCCGAAGGTGATTGTCGAGCACTACACCGCGACCAATTCGCTTTCGTCGGTGTTTTCCACGTTCAGTTCCAACGCACGGGATCCGGAACTGCACGAGTTGCCCGGTACCTGCACGCATTTCGTGATCGACCGCAACGGAACCATCTATCAACTCGTTCCGTTGACCGTCCGGTGTCGGCACACCGTGGGCCTGAATCATTCCGCGATCGGAATCGAGCATGTGGGGATGTCCGATTCCGCCGTGATGTCGAATCGCCGACAAGTGAAAGCGTCGCTGCACTTGACCGCCTGGCTCATGGGTACGTACTCGCTGGCAATCGGTGATGTGATCGGCCATAACGAGAACCTGCGCAGCCCCTTGCACTACGAGCGGAATCGGGCCTGGCGCTGCCAAACCCACGGAGACTTCCGACCCGCCACGATGAATCGATACCGGAAACTGGTGAAACCGCTGGCCAAGAAATGGTCGTTGAAGGCCACCCCACCCAAGTGGCGCCGTTCCCGGTGTTGAACCGTGCGTCCGGGACGAGCCGACAAGCGCCTATCGCGACCTGTCTCGGATCAGCCGGGAGATTTCGATAACGGTATTGGTGTAACGCCGGATCTTCGACTTGTTCACCACCGACGACACCGGTAACTCGACCGTGGCGAACCATCCTGGGAAATGCGCGGAGAACCATTTGTTGAGCGTGCCCGGATAGCTGCGGTCCCTCGCCACGCAACCCCGCGTGGACGGCACCGGCAGACCGGCGAGTCGACCAATTCGACGAACCCAGGGTCGCGCTTTGGCGTCACACACTGTCATCACGGTGTCGAGCGGTTGATGAAAAGACATGATCGCATCGGGTCGAAGTCGCTCGGTGAAGGCCATGACCGCAGTTGTTTCCACCTCGGAGGCCGGCCGCGGACCGGAGTACGTGCCGCCCTTGGCGAGGCGGCGCCACTTGGTGGGGAAGTTGCGATTCAGATCGACCGAACGGGCGTTGACGCGGGTGCGTCGGGTCTGTCCGTCCGGGTTCATCGTGCTGACGGTCCAGATGGCCACATTCCCGTTCTCCGAAATGCGGCGCTTCCGGAGCGAGCGCACAACTGCCGTCCCCTTCGGTTCGTCCCCGTGCATCTGGCCGACAACAAGCAACACCCGTGTGGCGTTCGGATCTCCCTGCCGCTTCGCAAGAATCGGGCGCCCCCTGGTCGACTTTCCGATGAGAACCTGATCCGGCAATGGTTCCTCGCTAACGCGAGTAGTGGAACCGCCGGCTCCTGCCATGGCCGGCTCGATAGCGGCGGAAAGCGAAACAGTTGATGCCGCCAACAGCAACACGGAAACTACCCGACCGAGCCGTCTCTTCGATGAACCGCACTTGATCTCACCCTGCATGAAACACGCCCTCGTGGTGACCGCCAGCCGAATGATTTTGTTCCAAACTAGCACTCTCGCCCATTGAGAAATCGGTCGTCCCGGAAATCACCCGATGGATTGGGCGATTGTCATGACGCGCTCCCAATCACGCCCATACGATTGACTCAATCAGACTGGATCGATATTCGACGGATAGTGACGCGGACGGGGGTTCGGAAGTTGCGTGCCAGACGAGCGGGAAAGATTATCGCGGTCAGTGCCGCTGGCTCTTTCATCACACTTCCCTCCATCAATCCGGCAATCGCACACACCTCGGACTGCGCGGTTTCACTCGAGGCCGACGCCGCAGTCGGTGAAAACCCGTTCGCGATTACTGCCCGGGTGTCCTGTGTCGTCGAGCCCGACGTGATTCCGAGTGCGCCCGAGCCGGCCGCCACCTTCGTTTGGGAAGGCTGACGCTCGCGGTCAAGGCGGGCAAGTAACGGCTGCAGCCGGTGTGCAGCATCGCCCACGCCGCCTCAACATCCTCGACCTGTGACCTACCCGGAGCCCCAGTCAACGAACAGCGATTTCGCCACAAGCGCTTTGTCCACAAGCGCTTTGTACTGACCGTCAGCACCCCGAAGGGCCGCGTCAGCCCGCCGCCGAGTGTGCGGGTCGAGGGTCTGGGTGCGGGCCATATGGCCCTGGTGCTCCCCGAGCTTCTGGAGCGCCGCAGCGGGCCAGGTTGCGCGACTGCGCGCAGGCATACGACGAGACGAGCGGTCTCGGCGAGCACCTACGCGAGCGTTACCCCTACGGCAAAGTGCGCGTTACCCCTACGGCAAAGTGCGCGTCAGCTATGCGGCCTACCTTCGCACGATGGTCGAACGTGACGTGCGCGATCTCGCCAGCATTGAGCGGGCGCCCCAGCTGCGCGCACTTCTTCCCATGCTGGCTGCCCGGGTCGGAAGCGTCGTGTCCGCTGCGAACTTGTCCAATGACCTGGGGATCGCGCGTTCCACCATCAGCCGATACCTGGCTCTGCTGGAAGAGGTGTTTCTGGTCCATCGGATCCCGGCGTTCAGCCGGAATATTTCCACCCGAGCCACGGCGACCCCGAAGCTGATGTTCACCGACACAGGCATCGCCGCGCACTTACTCGACGCCAGCGCCGCGGACCTGGCGCACCCGGTATCGCAGATGGGTCCGCTACTGGAGAACTTCGTCGCCAGCGAATTGCACCGCCAAGCCACCTTCAGCCGTACGCGCGTCAGACTGTCGCACTACCGCACCCGCGACGGCGTCGAGGTCGACTTGGTCCTCAGCGACCGGCGTGGGAGCGTGGTCGGGATCGAAGTCAAGTCCGCCGCCACGGTTCGAGCCGAGGACTTCCGCGGCCTGCGGCATTTGGCGGAACGCCTCGGCGACGACATGATCGTCGGAATCGTACTCTATGCCAGTACGAATACCCGGCCATCTGACGCTTTCGCTGCTTGCCGTAACGCGGATCACCGTCATCCTCCGCAGGGGCCATAGGTGATCTTGTGATCAATCTGTGGGCCGGATGAAGTCCTGAGTCCAATAGCGGGAGCCTGTCGCGGAGGAGCTGAGCCCCACCCCCAGATTCTCGTAGTTGCCCATCAGATTTCGGCAATGGCCTGGGCTGTTGATCCAACCATCCACCACGTCGCGCGGCGTCCGATTTCCCTGCGCAATGTTCTCTGCCGCACCTTGGTAGGGGCGCACACCAGCTTCACCGAAGCGCTGCCACGGTGTCTTGCCTTCGGGGGTGTCGTGCGCGAAGTAGCCACGGGTCGCCATGTCCGTGCTGTGCGCACGCGCCGCAGTCGCCAAGTTCTGATCCCACTGCAGCGGGGCGGCTGCGGGCATGAACTGTGATCCACATATGCGTCCCTCGTTGCGTGCGACGTTGGTCAAGTCGAAGACCTGCCGCTCCAGCTCGGCTACCGACACCGTGCCGGGCGATGATGGCGATGGTCCGAACCCATCGGCATGGGCCACCGCGACCCCACTGCCAACGGTGCGCCACTTGCTGCTGCGGCGCATGTCCAGTTTCACCTGGTACTCGCGCCCATTGCGCAGGCCCTTGAACACATACCGGGTGGCTTTCGGGCGCAACCGCTTGGCCTGGCCCCATTTGGCCCAACCGGCCCGCACCCGACCACCCCGGCCGATCTTGTGCCCGCGTAGCGATATCCGCAGGCCCTTGACTCGCTGCCGGGGCCACGAAACCACCACCGAACGGTTAGCGCCGGGCACAGCGAGGGCGCCTTGGGCGCGCGCGCCCACGGCGCCCTCGCTGGTTCTCAGCCCTGCGTCCTGACCCACCGCAGCCGCACCAGCCGTCGAACCGGGCAGGCCGAATGCCGCCACGGCGACCAGCGCCGCGGTCATGAGGGCAGCGGTCCGGCGCAGGCGTCGCGCGGCGCCGAGCCGGCGGGTTGGCGTTGGCGTGTGGTTGGTGTTCATGAAGTGTTCCTGCCTCCTGCATTGCTTTCGTTGTTGTCGTCGCTGTCATGCGTAGTTGGGGATTCGCTGTTGGTTTGCCCGCCCGCTGCTGGCCCGGACCGGGGTGGCCCGGGCCAGCAGCGGAGGCGGTGGGTGACGGTTACCGCACCCGGATCGCGTAGACCTGCCGCAGGTTGCGGTGCTGGGCGGTGCCCGCCGCGGTACCGATCAGGCGGCAGACGCCTTTCTTGCCGGTCAGTTTCAGCTTGCCGCGCACGACCTTGCACACCTTCGGCGTCGCAGAGGACCAACCGACCCGCTGACCGCCATCAGTGGCCTTCGGCAACGCGATCGGCTTACGCGTCTTACGCTTCAACTTCTTCGGAACCCCACCAGCCACATGCTGATCAACACCCACCGGAGCGGATGCGGGGGGCGGCGGCGGAGGTGGAGGGGTTGGGGTTGGGGTTGGGGTCAGTGTTGGGGTCGGTGTACCCACCTGGCCGCCGTCGGTGATCGTCCAGCCGAAAGCGTCAATCATGTGCTGACGAGCGGCCGCAGCCGCGCCAGCCGAATAGCGGGCGCTCCCGGCTGAAAAGCCAACATTCGACTTCAGCGAGCGCGCCGACCAACCAATCAGCAATGCGTCGTAATTCGCGGTCGACAAACCCGAAAGAGAGAACATGCGGTCCATGTTGATGACGTTACTGGTGTCCCAGGAACTGACGTTCTGATCGAACGCCGACGCGTTCTCAAATAGGTTATCCATGTAGGTGACCTTGCTGGTGTTCCAGTCACCAATCGGCCGATCGAACGCGCGAGCGTAATAGAACATCGCCCACATGTCGGTGACATTCCCCGTATCCCAGCCGCCAATTGGCTGGTTAAACGCGCCCGCAGCCGCAAACATGCTGCCCATGCTGGTGACATTCCCCGTATCCCAGCCGCCGATTGGCTGGTTGAACGCGTCCGCATCGCAAAACATGCCTGCCATATGAGTCACTTTGCTCGTATCCCAGCCGCCGATTGGCTGGTTGAACGCGTCCGCATCCTCAAACATCCAGCCCATGTAGGTGACATTCCCCGTATTCCAGTCAGCGATCGGCTGGTTGAACGCATGCGCGGAAGAAAACATGCTGCCCATGTCGGTGACGTTTTCTGTGTCCCAGTTTCCGATGGGCTGATTGAACGCATCCGCGGAGGAAAACATGAATGCCATGTCGGTGACTTTGCT
>JAUYKX010000183.1 GCA_030699055.1 Candidatus Nanopelagicales bacterium | reverse complement strand
GCGAACTCCAGGCGATCGGGACCGACATCCGCAAGCTGGCGACCGAGATCCCTCTCTCGGCCAACGCCCTCGCGGGCCTCGTCGAGCAAGCCGGCGCCCTCGGCATTGCCAAGGGTGACGTTCTCGCGTTCGCTAAAGCCTCGGCGACCATCGGCGTAACGACTAACGTCGCGGCGGACCAGGCGGCATCGGCCCTCGGTGGTATGGCGACGCTGCTGGGCGTGACCGGCAAGGACTTCGAGCGATTCAGCTCTGCCTTGGTTGACCTCGGCAACAAGGGCGCGTCCACCGAAGACCAGATCATCGCCATCGCGGAACGCGGAGCAGGCGCAGCGGCGACAGTCGGACTGACGACTGAGCAGTTGCTCGGTTGGGCATCAGCCCTCGCCAATATCAAGATGGAACCCGAAGCCGCTGGGACGTCGTTCCAGCGGTTCGCTTTGGGTGTCCAGAAGTTCACTCGTGCGGGCGGGGACGAGCTCAAGCTTCTCGCCGCGACGGCGGGGGTCACAGCCAAAGAGTTCGCCAAGGCGTTCGATGAGGATGCCTCTGGTGCTCTCGAATCGTTCATCATCGGGCTATCCAAACTAACTAAGGGCGAACGACTCGATGTCATCACCGCCCTCGGCATGGACGACGCCCGCATTGGTCGGATGCTGCTCGGTCTCGCCACGGCCCAAGACAGGACAGGCGACCTGTCCAAGTCGCTCAACGTCTCGGCCGAGGCGTGGCGGGCCAACACCGCGGCGGCAGAGGAAGCCGACAAGCGCTACGCCACCGTCGCCTCGAAGTTCGCCCTGCTGAACAACCAGTTCACCGAAGGCGCCCTGCTCATCGGCGAGGGCTTCCTGCCGGCCCTCGGCAGAGTCGCGGACAAGCTCAAGATCGCGCTCGGGGACGAAGGGGTCCGGAACGACCTCCGCTCCTTCGGCAAGGATATCGGCGACGCGATCGACGGGATCGACTTCAACAAAGTCCTAGCGGCAGGGCGGGAGTTCGTCTCCCTCCTCAAGGGCGCGGCGTCGTTCGCCAAGCTCGCCTTTGACGCCGTCAACATGCTGCCCGGTCCGATCAAGGAAGCGGGACTCGGGTTCCTCGCTCTCAACAAACTGTCGGGTGGGCTGATCGGGGCAGGCGCCGGGAACATCATCGGCGGGTTGGCGGAGGTCGGCATTCGAGGCGCCGGTTCGCGTCTGCCGGGCGCTGCGGGTGCGCTGTTCGCGCAGCCGGTCCGGGTCGTCAACTGGCCTCCGGGAATGGGCATGGGTGGCCCGTTGGGTGGACTCGGCCAAACGGGAGGGGCGGGCCTTGGGGCCATGTTCGCTGGGCTTGTTCGCTTCGCCATCCCGGCGCTATTCGCAACCGCGATCCTCGAACAGGTCTCGGGATTCATCGCTCCGGGTCTGCGGGACATCCTGGGGATCGAGGCGGCTTCTCCGACTCCCACGGCCAAATTCGGCCCGTTCGATGTGGGCGGCTCTGTAGCTGCCCAGAGCCGGCTCGCCCACCAGAACCGTGTCACCACGTTCGAGACCGGAAAAGATACCGGACTCCTCGGAAAGCCTACGGGTCCGTCGACCGGCGGGGCCTCTCCTGACGAACGCAGTGAGGCAAAGGAAACCGCCAAAACTGCCGAGATGGCGGCCATCCTCGAACGCGGGATTGCGGCTGGCTTCCGGCCGACCGCAGCGGCGGTTGAGGCAACCTTTGCCAAGAACGAAACGCACCTCATGGCGATTCGTGCGGCCATCGGGACCGCTGCCCAGCAAACCGCCTTCGCCATCCGGGACATGGAACCGCCTCCTCCCCCACCCGCCCCGAAGTTCGAGATCAATGTCGTCAACAACATCTCGGCGACCGGCGTCACGCACACCGTCGTTCGGACCCGCCGCTACGGCCCGACCGGCGGCTCCCGAGAAATCTCGGAAGGCAGCGGTCACGGGCCGCTGATCTGACATGACGCTCCAGGTCATCAACTCCACTACGGCAGGCGCGACACAGGACCTCTCGGCCCGCGTCTTCATGGCCTCGGAACGCCTTGGTCTCCCGCCGTTCTCGATCATGCAGCGGGCCGAGGAAGGGTCAGTCGCGCACTCCACCCTGGTCGTCGATGATCCATCGGGCAACCTCACACTCAAGGGGCATCGCAGGATCTACTTCGTCGAGACCTCGGCACCCGCCGGAGAGCAGGTCATCGGCAACACATACATCGGGACCAAGACGATCGACCGGGGCGATTGGGTCGTCGGTCCCCTCGCCCGGACGTACTCCGTCCAGCTCGCCGACACGAACACCCTGATCGGGCGCCGGTTGATGGTTGGAGAGGACGCCAACCGGCCCGCCGAGACGGATGTGCAGCGGGTCCAGTGGCTGCAGACGACCACCGAAGCCAACGAGTTCAACGCTTCGTCGACCTACATCAACACCGACGGCGCGGTCGACATGGACGCGGTCGACTACCGCCAGCAGTCGGTGGAGGCGATCCTCAACGACTGTTCGCAGGCGAGCCACAAGAACTACTGGGTCATCTACGAGGAGGCGCTCGGCGAGTTCAGCCTGTGGTACGACTGGGACCACTCGCCCACCTACGATTCGACGATCCTGCTGTCCAATGACGAAGCGGATATCGACGACTCGACGACGTTCGCCTACTTCCCCACTTCGAACCTGACCCAGGACCCCTCGCGGGTGTACTCGGGGACGCTGGTCCCGTTCCAGCCGGCCAACACCGAGACCACGTCGTGGGTCTACGAGACCCAGCTATCGACCGGTAACGAGTTCGTCTTCCGCGACGTCTCCTATCCCTCGATCAACGTCAAGACCGAGGCCAAGGCCCGCGCCCGGGCGATCCTGTACAACACCGACTCGGCCAGCGAGGAGGACGTCTTTCACGTCTCCTTCGTCGTGCCGAGCGCCAAGGTCAACGCGCTCATGCACGGCCACCGGGTGCAGATCAAGGGGACGCACTGGGGCTTCTCCGGCGGCAACAGCTACACCACCTACACGTGGACCCGCTGTCTCACCCGGACCGTCACCCAGCTTGCCCCGACCCACTACCGGATCGACGCGGAACTGACACCGGTCCCCGTGGAGACACCAACCGCTGTCCTGTGGCGGGCGCAGACTGACAACCGTGGCGGCGGGTCCATTGGCGGCATATTCCCGATCGGCTGGCGGTGCTCGGGTGACCTCGACGAATCCCCCAGCGATCCGGGTTGCTCGGGCCACACCGCCGAGCCAACAGTCGGCCCTCTCCACCCGACCC
>JAUYKX010000219.1 GCA_030699055.1 Candidatus Nanopelagicales bacterium | reverse complement strand
ACGCGAGATCCTATGCCCCCACGATCGGTGGTCTGGCTGACCACCTCGCTTCACTGCGGACCACCCCCGGTTACGACCGCATGCTCGACTGGGGCAAGCGGATGCTTCCCCGAACTCCGGTGGTCGGTTCCATCGCCTACGGAGCTTTCCACGGATTCAAGAAGGGAATCAAGGACGTTCTCGCCCCGCAGGGGTTGTTCGAGGACCTGGGACTCAAGTATCTCGGTCCGGTTGACGGCCACGACATCGCCGCAGTTCGTCACGCGTTGCGGTTGGCTCGTCGCTATCCGGGCCCGGTCATCGTTCACGCGTTGACCGAGAAGGGGCACGGTTACCCGCCGGCGGAAGCCGATGACGGTGATCGTTTTCACGGAATCAGTGCGATCGACCCGGCCACCGGAAAGTCCGTCGGTGCCTCTTGTGCGACCTGGACCTCGGTATTCGCCGAAGAGATCGAACGACTGGCCGCGGAAAACCCGCGACTGGTGGGAATTACCGCGGCTATGCGCGAGCCGGTGGGACTGGGCCCGTTCGCCCGGCGTTTTCCCGACCGCGTCTTCGACGTGGGCATTGCCGAACAGCATGCGGTGACCTCGGCGTGCGGAATGGCTTTTGCGGGCCTGCATCCGGTGGTCGCCCTGTACGCGACATTTCTCAACCGCGCTTTCGACCAGTTGCTGCTCGATGCGGCTCTTCATCGGGCGCCGGTGACTTTCGTTCTCGATCGGGCCGGGGTGACGGGTGAGGACGGAGCCAGTCACCACGGGGTGTGGGACCTGGCTCTCAGCGGGATCGTTCCCGGCCTCCGGGTGGCTGCGCCGCGGGACGGCACTCGACTGCGGGAGCTGCTGGCCGAGGCCATCGACTGTGAAGATGCCCCGACTCTGGTGCGCTTTCCCAAGGGAGGGTTACCGGAGGACATCGAAACCTGTTCTCGAATCGGTCGACTCGACGTGATCGCCGGGAACAACGCCGCCGAGGTGTTGCTGGTCGCCGTCGGGGCCACCGCCGCGAGCTGCGTCGAGGCCGCCCGAATCCTGTCCGGTCAGGGCATCGGGGTGGCCGTCGTCGATCCGCGTTGGGTGCAGCCAATCTCACCGGAGCTGATCGCCCTGGCCCGCGATCATGAGTTGGTGGTGACCGTGGAGGACGGCATTCGGGCCGATGGCGCGGGTTCGCTTCTGTCTCACGAGTTGCGCCGATCCGGGTCGTCGACTGTCTGCGTTGAGCTCGGTTTGCCCTGCGAGTTCATCGAACAAGGGTGCCGAGCTGACTTGCTGGCCGAGGCCGGGCTCGACCCGGAGGGCATCGCCGGTGAAGTGCGCAATCGGTTGGAATCGCGGTGAGGCTCGCAGCCTTCGTTGGCGACGGCTGAGCTTCTTTTTCATCATCAAGACCGGAGTCGGTTGGGGCGAGTAAGCTCATCGAGCGGCTTCACCGAAGTCGGAACACGAACCTCTCCCACCGGGTTGCATCAACAACGTGATCATGAAAGACGGGCCTACACGCATTCGTCGAGCCATCTTGCCCAGGTCCCGGAGGGACATGTGGTGGATCGTGGCGTTTGTCGGCGCGGTGTCCGCAGCTCACATGGTCGGGGATTGGCTTCCCGGGTCCCCCGGAGTACCAGCGCTCAGTCTGGCCGCCGGTGTCGGCGTCGGCATGTTGGTCCGGGCTCCACAGCGGGCTGCCGTCGCCATGGGTGTTGTGCAGCTGGTCGGTTTGCCGCTGGCCTCAGTCGTATCTGGCGGATCCGGGGCCGAAATCGTGTTTGTCGTTGCCGAGTCGGCAGCGATAGTGACCGTCGCGGTCGTCTTGCGCTGGACTGGCGCGCGCCGGATGGTAAGCGTCGGCTACCTCGTGGCTTACGTGGCTATCGCTGTGTCGATCACATTCGGTTGGTATGTCACGGCAACCTTGATCGCGTCGGGATTGGATGCCTGGCGCCTGCCCGACGACACCTGGTTGGGCATGTGGTGGTCAACGGCATTCGGTGTGATCATGGTTGGACCCGGGCTTCTCGCGCGACGGCCGCGGTATCCGGCCGGCAAACGTGGCGCATTCGAGGTTGTGGTGGTCATCTGTGTCGGCCTCGGGGTGTTCGCGGTCGTCTTCCTCGCTCGCTGGGAACTGATCGCTTTTGCCTGGTCCTCGCAGTACCTGTTGATTCCGGTGCTCTTGTGGATCGCCTGGCGATTCGGTTTGGCAGTCGTGGCGGGCACTATCGTGCTTCTCGAAATCGGGGCGGAAATTGCCACCGCCGCCGGCCTGGGTCCGTTTTCCATTGCCGATCCGGTGGAGGCCTCGGTCCTGTTGGCCCAGATGTCGGCGGTGGTGGTCAGCATCGCTCTGTACGCCGTGGCGATCAACGAGGAACGCAGGAGCGCGGCCGAGAGTCGCTTGCGGGCTACCAGCGGGATGGTCGAGTCGCTGCTGGCCAATTCGGACGCCCGGATTGCGGTGCGGCGATACTCGCCGGACGCCGGGCCCGGCGTGTACATATTGGCTAACCCCCGATTCGCCGAGTCCCTGGATCTGTCAGTCGAAGAGGTCATCGGTCGTTCGGATGAGGAGTTGCTTGGGCCGGTCGACGCGCGGCGATCCGAAGCGGAGGACCGGGCGGTACTCGGGTCGGCGTGCCCCCGGGTATTCATGACCCGTTGGCCGGATCGGTCCGCACCAGGAGGACTTGCCGATCGGATTCTGCTCGTCACGAAGTTCCCGCTGGCCGATGCGCAAGGCCACTATCGTTCCGTTGGTTCGATCGGCCTCGACATCACGGAACATCGGCGCCGAGATCAGATGATGCGGCTGACCTTCGACCAGTCGCCGATACCCATGGCCCGCCTGGCTTGGCGAAAGGGCCGGGCCGCCGAGGTTCTCGACGCGAATCGGTCGCTGGCGGAGTTGCTGGACACGCCCGTGAAGGACCTCATGGGTAGCCGGTTGGAACGGTTTCTGCACCCGGACGAGCGTGGTGTGGCGATGATCTCAACGGATCGTGACGGTCGGGCGGTTCGACGGCGGGAATTGCGGTTGGTTGTGCCCCGCGGCGAGGACACGTGGGTGACGGCCAGCGGCAGTGTCGTGGAGCCGGACCTCGGTGAGGCTTTCGCGTTGCTGACGTTGGAGGACGTGACCGCTCGGCGCATCGCCGAGCACACACTCACTCATCAGGCTCGCCACGACGCGTTGACCGGACTGCTGAACAGATACGCGCTTCTGGACAGATTGGAGGGTGCGCTGGGGAGGCTTTGGCGAGATCCCACGTACGTGGGGGTTCTGTTCTGTGATCTGGACGGCTTCAAGCACTTGAACGACACGCTGGGACACAGGGCGGGTGACCAGATGTTGATCATTGTTGCGGATCGGTTACGGGCCGTCACCGCGCCTGAGGACACGGTGGCCCGGCTGGGTGGAGATGAGTTCGTTCTCATCTGCGAAGGGCTTTCGTCTCCGGGCGGCGCGAGCGTCGTCGGTGAAAGGATTCGCGCGGCCATGCGGGCACCATTCGGCATCGACGGTCGCGAGTACGGCGTCACCGTGAGCATCGGTATCGCGTCCACCATGGATCCGCAGACGAAAGCTGAGGACCTGCTTCGCCGAGCCGATCTGGCGATGTACCGGGCCAAGGACGCCGGCCGAAATCGGGTGGAGTTCTACGCAGAGGAGCTCGAAGCTCGCGCCGTTGCCCACGTCGAGACGACAGAGGTGCTGCGTCGCGCGATTTCCGAGGATCGCGTCCGAGTGCATTATCAGCCGATTATCGACTTGACCCGATCCGGAGTGGTCGGGATTGAGGCCCTGGCCAGGATCATCAACGATGACGGTCAGATAGTGAGTCCCGATGAGTTCATCGGCGTGGCCGAGCAGAGCGGACTGGTGGTGCCGCTGGGTGAGCGGGTGATTGACCTGGCCCTGGACGAACTCAAGAGCTGGCGGGCTGCGGGTCTCGACATCAACCTGAGCGTTAATGTATCGCCCCGGCAGTTATCGAACGTGGCTTTTGCCCCATCAGTGTTCGAACGTTTGATTGATCGCGGTCTGCCGCCGGGATGTCTCACCGTCGAGGTCACCGAAGGGGCGATTGTCGATGCCACCGGACCGACTCTGTTGACCTTACGGCGGTTGCGGTCGTATGGGGTTCAGGTTGGGATTGACGATTTCGGAACCGGCTATTCGAGTCTGACCACGCTCAAGTATCTGCCGGCGGATGTGCTGAAGATCGACCGCTCGTTCGTCGAAGGCTTGGGTCACGACCCGAAAGACGCCGCCATCGTGTCGGCCCTGATCCGGATCTCGCACGAACTCGGTTTGGAGGTCGTTGGCGAGGGCGTTGAGACCGAAGCCCAGGAGCTGGCGTTGCGCCAGCTGGGATGTGACTTCGTCCAGGGTTATCTGTATGGCCGCCCGGCTCCCGCTAGCGAGTTGGACCTGAGCCGCACCGGACACGTGGGAAAGATCTGACGTCAGACCGCGGATATCGGGATCATTCGTCAGCGCCAGTAGCGGCCGCAACCAAAATGCGTTGCATGTTTGCGCCCGTCACCTGCCAAGTCAGGCACCGAACGCTGCCACCCATCGCGCACACCTCCCGAGCATCGACCGGGACGACCACTCTGTCCGTGTTCGACCGAATCACGTCGAGCACTCGGTCGTCGTTGTCCTTGCCGAACGTCGGGACATAGATGTAGTTGTTGGTCAGCACCGCGTTTAGGTTCACCCCGCACGCCGACGAAAAGCCTTTCCAACGTGTCGGGGTGGATTCGTCAAACTCGACCGGCACCTCGATTATTTTCACGCCGGGGAATGATTGGCGAAGCTCATCGAGCACGCGGGTTCTCAATTCCGGATCAACTGCTGAATAGTCATTGACCAGCAAGGTGTCCGGGTCGATCCACATGACCATGCCGTCGGAATGGGCGAGGATGTCCTCGTCCGGAGGGATGATGGCCACTTCGCGCGCCTTGAGGACGCCCGAGAGCGCCTTCTTGGCCTCGGCCTTATTCAGCCTGTTGTCCTCCATGAACCTGGTCGTTGTGACGACTCGGCCAGCGTAATTGTCCACGATATTGCCGCCGTCGAGTACTAGTTTGGTCCGCTCACGGGTGATGCCGTGCTCGCCGGCAAAGACATCGAAACTGCGCTGAATGGCGACACTTTCCCTCCTCGTCTCGGTGGAGGCGTCGGTGTAGACGAACTCCACTGGATCGAAAGGACCAACGGTCGTGAAGTCCCGCAGCCAGAGATCGGCGATCTTCGCATCCAGTAAGGCGTTCTCGGGCAGCCTTCCTTCGTAGTGGCGCCGCGTGGGTTTGTCGACCAGCACCACCGCTCGGTCCCGACCCTCGACTGCCTGGGCGTAGCGAATCTGGAAGTCGACGATCTCCCGGAATGCCGGCCGGTAGTATTCGTCATCCACCGAAGGGGCCGCCAGTACGAGCAGCATTGGCTCCGCCGCTCCGGCTGGCGTCGAACTTGAGGATTTCGGTTCCCCGGATCCCGACGTCGTGCAGGCAGCCACCAGGGCCGTTATCGGCAAGACCACTGCCAAGAACTTTGCGAACCACGCTTGTTTTGACTTCATTCGATCAACTATTGCCGATTCGAACCCGCCAAGTCTCACAGCCGACCCGCCGCTGCGGTAGCGAACGAGGTCACGAAGACAGTCCGGCCACACCAGGGGTCAGGAAACGCGCACCGGTCACCCTTTCACTCCAGCCCTCGCGGTCCAGATACGGTGTGATCCCGCCCAGGTGGAACGGCCAACCGGCACCCATGATCATGCACAGATCGATGTCCTCGGGATCGGCGACCACGCCCTCATCGAGCATCAACCGAATCTCCTCGGCCATGGCGCTCAGAGCCCGGGCCCTGACCTGCTCGTCCGTGAGCGGATGGCCCCCCGCCCGGCCCCCCGTGCCGGACCCCTCAACGAACAGAGCCTCCACCTCCGGGTCGACGTGCCGCGACCCGCCTTCCCAGGACCAGATCCCGGTCTTGCCCGCCTGCACCAACCGGCGCAGGTTTTCCGAAACGTAGAAGCGGTCGGGGAAAGCCTGGTGCATGGTCTCGGAAACGTGGAGGGCAACGGCCGGTCCGACCAGAGCCAGCAGCACGAAAGGGGACATGGGCAGACCCAGCGGTGACAGGGCGTTGTCCGCCACCGCGATATCGGTGCCCTCATCGACCGACCGAGTGATCTCCCCCATGAATCGCGTCAGCAGCCGATTGACCACAAATGCTGGCGCGTCTTTGACCAGAACGCAGGACTTCTTCAAGGCCTTGCCGACCGCGAAGGCCGTGGCCAACGTCGGGTCGTCCGTCCGGTCGGCTCGAACCACCTCGAGTAGAGGCATGACCGCGACCGGGTTGAAGAAGTGGAACCCGACCACCCGCTCCGGGTGAGAGAGATCCGCCGCCATGGCCGAAACCGAAAGCGAGGAGGTGTTAGTGGCCAGCACACACGTTTCCGAGACCACGGCCTCGACTTCGGCGAAGACCCTTTTCTTCACCTGTAGATCCTCGAAAACGGCCTCGATGACGAAATCGGCGTCGGCAAATGCCTCCTTGGTCACTGAACCGGTGACGAGGCCGCGCAAACGCTGCGCACGGTCACCGTTGATCCGGCCGCGTTGCTCGAGCTTGTCGATCTCCCCGCCGACGTAGGCCAAGCCCTTGTCGATCCGGTCCTGGTCCAAATCGGTGATCACCACGGGAACCAGCAGGCGTTGAGCGAACAGGAG
>JAUYKX010000218.1 GCA_030699055.1 Candidatus Nanopelagicales bacterium | reverse complement strand
ACCCTGCGCAACCTCGCGATCGGAGCGCTACGCCTCGGCGGACACACCAACATCGCAGCGGGCATCCGCTCCGTCAGCCGCAACCTCAACCGAGCCCTGCAACTCCTCGGCATCACCTAACGACTTTGACGAAGACCCTGCATGGAAGTGGGTAGATTTCGGGCGGTTCTGAGCTGAAAGCCCTGGTGGGACTGGGTTTTGCGGTGGTCGGGTGCGGCGTGGGTGACGCGCACAGGTTTCGGTCTACGTTTGGTAGGTCTTCGAAATCCCCAAACGAGAGGTCACCGGCCCATGCGCGTCACCACAGCATTCAACCATCTCCTGCAGTTGCCCGGAGTCCATGTCACCGATGTCCAGTTCGGGCCGCAGGTCGTGTCGGTCAGGGTCGCGCTGCGCCGTCGGTTGCTCGTGTGTCCTGATTGCGAGTTCACCACCAGGGCCGCCTACGAAATCGACCGCGAAGTTGTGTCCTTGTGGCGTCATCTTGATCTGGGGGTGTGGCGCCTGCAGATCCAAGCCAAACTGCGCAGGCTGGAATGCCCGACCCATGGGGTGCGGGTGGAAGGGGTGCCGTTCGCCGGCGCCCGCTCTGGTTTCACCACCGACTTCGAATCGTTGGTGGCTTGGTTGGCCACCAAGACGGACAAGACGACGATCACCAACCTGGTGCGGATCGACTGGAAAACAGTCGGGCGGATCTGTACCCGCGTTGTCGCCGAACGCCTTGACCTCAAGCGGCTGGACGACCTGTTCAAGATCGGCGTCGATGAGATCAGCTGGAAGAAACACCATAACTATTTGACCTTGGTCACCAACCATGACACCCGCAAAGTGGTGTGGGCCGCCAAGGGCAAGGACACCGCCACCCTGGACGGGTTCTTCACCGAGTTAGGGGAAGACAAATCAGCCGAAATCACAGCGGTATCAATGGATATGGGTCCGGCGTTCGCCAAAAGCGTGCGCACCAACGCACCGCAAGCAGTGATCTGTTTCGACCCATTTCACGTGATCAAAGTCGCTGTCGGGGCGTTGGAAGAAGTCCGCAAAGACATCTGGCGCGAGCTGCGCACCCTGCCGGATCAGTCGGTGGCCAAGGCGTTTCGCGGTGCCCGGTGGGCTTTGTTGAAGAACCCCGACGATCTGAACGATTCGCAGGCAGCCACCCTTGCGGGGATTCGTCGCACCGGTGGTGAACTGTGGCGGGCTTACAACCTCAAGGAGGCTTTGCGCGCTTGTTTTGATGGTGACCTGAACGCCGAGGACACGGTGAGCATGCTCGACCGGTGGTGCTCCTGGGCCCAACGCAGCCGACTGGAACCTTTCGTCAAAGCCGCGCGAACAATCCGCAAACACCGCGACGGCATCCTGGCCGCCATCAACCACAAGCTGTCCAACGGACTAATTGAGGGCCTGAACAATAAGGTACGGCTGATCATCCGTCGCGCCTACGGCTTCCACTCAGCCGACGCCGCCATCGCCCTGGTCATGCTTTCCTGCGGTCCCGTCGAACTAGCCCTGCCACATCAGAAAGCGGCATGACGAACGGTGATCTACCCACTTCCATGCACGGAGAGCCGGAAAAAGGACGTCGCCAAAATCAGCGACGCCAAAGGCCAGACCCATGGTCAACCAGATCGTCGCTCAACAACAGGCCCGCCTGTGAACCTCTCGGCCGTGAACGGCCGAGCTTCTAAGGACTAGGCGGGTATCTGGGCCGGTGTGGGCGCTGAGCGTCCACGACCACGTACCGCAAGGTTTGTGGTTGGCTGCGATACGAG
Source organism: Candidatus Nanopelagicales bacterium (assembly GCA_030699055.1). Classification (GTDB taxonomy): domain Bacteria; phylum Actinomycetota; class Actinomycetes; order S36-B12; family UBA10799; genus JAUYKX01. The sequence goes on along the minus strand of JAUYKX010000218.1, from coordinate 1,547 downwards.
CTGTTCCTTAGCTACAGCCAAACGAGTTTGGCTGGCCCGGTTCTGGGCTTCTACGGCGCTCTTCTCGTCACGGGTCCCGGCTCGCTGTTGGGCGAGCTGGTGGAATCCGTGACGCGCGCACTGGTCCGGGGACCAGTGTCGCTGGGATCGCCGATACTTGACGGTGACGGTTGTGTCACCGTCGATCCACGGGCTGATCGCGGTGTCGCGATCCCCGCCGTTGTTGGCCCGGGCCTGGATGTTTCCCGCCCCGACCAGGTCTCTGTTCATCCGGTTCCCGCAGGTCGGGCAGGCGTACACGCGCCCGGACGGTTTGCGCCGGTGCCCGCAGGTCGGGCAGGTTTGGGATGTGTGCGCTTCCGGGATGTAGTCGATGCGCAGACCGGTTTTCTCGGCCAGGTAGCGTTCCTGCCGCCCACGCGACCATTGCGACAACTGCTGCCGGGTCGAGCGTGACGCGCGCCGTTTGCGGTTCGTGTTGCGTTCGATGCCGCGCACGTCCCCGACGGCCAGGACCACCGGGCGGATTTCCCCGGTGTGCCCGTCCGTGGCTAGGTCGAACATCCAGTTGGCGGCCAGGCGGGACACATGGTGGTCGGCGTTACGCAACTGCCGGTCGGTTTTGGCCTGCACTTTCCTCTTCTTGGCCACCAACCGCTTGTGTTTGCGGGAACCGTTCTTCGTCCTGGACAACGCTTTTTGCAAGGAGCCGATGTGTTTGTTGCGCAGGCGTTTGATGGAACGAATCCCACGCCCGGAGATGACCAGGCCCTCGACCCGGTTCCCGCTCCGCGCCGCCAGGGCCATCGGGTTGATGATTCCTTCATCCACCCCGACCAGGACGGTGCCCGGATCGGTCAGCTCCCCTTGGGGCAGTGTCGGCACCGTGGTTCGGTAAGGGATACGCAACGACCACCGGCGCGCGTCACGGTCCCAACACAACACGATTTCCCCCCACGCGGATGGTGGAACGCTCAGCCCTGTGCGGGCATCGCGCACATCCGGCAGCGGCAACGTGATCGAGGGGCGCCGTGAGCCCTTCCCCTTACCCTGCCCGAACGACAGGTTCAGTTTGCCTTCCGCTGTGACCCGCCACCCGAAGTTACGGGTGAAATGCAGTGGCCGGTACTTCTTCTCACGCCACGGGGAACGGGTTTTGATCCCGAGTTTGCGGTTCGTTCGTGACGTGGCAATCGCGTCGAACAGATCATGGGCAATCGCCTGCACCGAATGGGCATGCAGCGGGAACCGGGACCGATCCAACCCGACCGCGAACCGTCCAATGTCGCCTTTGCCGGGGCTGCGCCCGGCCGCCCATTCCGCCCGAACCCACACCACCAGCTCGTTCCACAGCATCGCTGCGGAATGTGCGCCTTCATGCGCGGTTCGGAACTGGGCACGATTCAGCCACACCGGCACCATCGCCGTGCGAACCGCACCCGGCCTCATACAACCAGTTCTATCAGCTACCTCCGACACTGCGGATCCACCAACCCAACCACAGGGCTAACTCGGCCCTAAACGGCCGAGCTTGCGCCCAGCAAGGC
>JAUYKX010000216.1 GCA_030699055.1 Candidatus Nanopelagicales bacterium | reverse complement strand
AACACGTGGCCGTCGCGCTGCGCATTCAGGCCGCAAATTAAATTAGGTTAGGTTAACCTAATTTGCCGGGGTCATCCAGGCCGGTGAACAAACACTACGTTGAAGGAGAGTTGACAGATGGTGGGCAGCGAGGGCAAGCCGGAAGTGATCGAGGGATTGATGGAGTGTATGCACAACTCACTCCGGGCGGGCATTCAACATCGGTTCTTCGCCAAGGCGGCCAAGGACTGGGGTTACCACAAGTTCGCCGCCGCCTTGCAGTCGCACGCCGACGAGGAAACGCAGACCGGCGACCAGTTGCTGGCCCGGCTCGTGTATCTGGGTTGTCGTCCCGAGGTGGAGGCCGTGGGTCCGATTCGATCCGTTGACACCCTCGCTGAGCAGCTCGACTTCATCACTGCGGTCGAGCGCGATTCGATCGAACGGTACTTGCGAGTGCTTCAGATCGCCCGGGAAGCGGGCGACTACGGGACAGTGGACCTGCTGACCCGAATTCTGGTTGAGGAAGAGTCAGAGGAAGCCTGGATCAACGAACAGCGCAATCTTCACACGGTCCTGGGTGACATCAATTACCGGATGTTGCAGGCCACCTGAGCCTGGATCCACTGGTTACATCGCGGTCGACGGCTGGCGCCAACGGCCAGCGGCCGGCGCTGACCGCATCCCGCTACGGCTTTCGATCAGGTCCACGACTGCGGCCACGGCGGCGATCTTCACCAGTATTCCGCATTGAGTCTGCTTCAATTCGTTGGTTAGCCTAACCTAATTGAATGCCATCACCGGACGTCCCGTTGTCCACCCTCGCGTTGGGCACCGAAGCAACAATCTCCCGGGTTGACGGTGAGGCACGGGATCCGGTCGCCAGACGTCTGGCGGATTTGGGCTTTCTGGCCGGTACGCGCGTCACGGCATTGCGCAGAGCCCCAACCGGGGATCCGACAATCTACGAACTGCGGAACTATCAGATGTGCCTGCGCCGTCGTGAGGCAGATCGCGTCCTGGTTCGGGCAGCGGTCTGATGAGTACTGGGTGTCACGACGATGGCGGATCGGCGGCCGTGGCCACGGGAGTGCGCGTCGCGCTTGTGGGCAGTCCGAATGCCGGCAAGACCACCTTGTTCAACGCGCTGACCGGGCTGCGCGCCAAGACCGGAAACTACCCAGGGGTGACGGTCACCCGCCGGATCGGAATAGCGAAGATCGATGGTGAAGAGATCACAATCGAGGACCTGCCCGGAACGTACAGCCTCGAGCCGGTCTCACCGGACGAGCAGGTGGTGCGAGATCTACTTGACGGGAATCTCGGGAACGAGGGGCCGCCCGATGCGGTGATGGTCGTGGTCGATGCGACCACCATCGAACGCTCGCTGATTCTTGTCTCGCACGATCCTGACAGAGAGGGCTTCGTCGACGTGGTCGGCTACGTAATCGAGGACTCCTTGCGAGTTCAGCCCGAACGCGGCAGCGACCAGTTTCGGGTCCATGCTGTTGACCAGTTGGGCGAGCCGGGTCACCCGCGCCAGTCGGGGTGTGATGCCTGCCGGGTCAACGCCGTCAACACCGCACTCCCGTGCAGCTCCGTAGACATCACCGCCACGCAACGACAGGACCAGCCCCCACTCCTCGCGCTCGACCTCGCTGAGGCAGCGCGAGAGCTCCTTGTCGGACAGGAACACACGTTCCCCCCGCCGCTGGCGCAGTTGCCGCTGGTCCTGTGATCGGCTCCGGCTCGCCCCCGGCCTCTGCCGTTGGAGTGCATACTTCGATTCAAGCAGGCCTGACCTGGCCCTCGATACCGAGTGTCTTCGGCGGTCCTCAGGGGCGGACTATTCCCGATCCAGATCTGACGGTTCAGGTTCCGGTGGCGGCGAGGTCGCCGGAATTGAGTTGAGCGTTCTGGCCTGCCGCGTGGCCGCTGGCCCAGCCCGCTGCGTCGTATCCGCCTCGTACGTGGCTGTCCGTGAGGTCACCATATTGCCGGGACACGTAGTCATCGACGGCCTCGGACCGGGAACGCAGAACCGGCAGGAACGCTGAACCCTTCTCGGCGTTCACTTGCGCGTACACAGCATCGTTGATCTCGTCAAGGCGGATGCCGATCCGGGTGGTGTAGGCCAGCAGAAACGCTGAGCGGTAGGACTGGCTGCGTGTCCTGGTGCCAGCAGGCGCGTGTTTCGCGTCGTCAGCCAGGGCGCTCTGGGCCTGCAGCAGCAGCGAGGTGAACAGCATTTCCACGCCGTCCACATCGTCGGGGTAACCGACCACGGTCGACATCGCAAGACCGTCCATGGCAAACGAACGGCAGCGGCCCGCATGTGCCACGGTCTGCAGCAGCAGTGATTTCGCATCGGCGTAGGGGGCATCGATGGGGACCCGCACCGCGACCGGCTGCTGGCGATCGGGAGCGGACTGGCCATGCACGAGGGCCGCATCGATGGCGTGACGGGTCATCATTTCCTGGGCTTTAGCGGTGAACGCTGCGGCCTCAGCTTCAAACGTGCTGGATTCGGCCTTGGCCAGCAATCCCCGGATACGTTCTAGGCGCGGGTTTGTTCCGGCCCCTGCGGCACGGCCGGGGCGCGCAGCCCCTGCCACCCTCGGCGGGCCCCCGGCGATCCCGGGACGAGGCAAGACCGGGTCCAGCTGCGGCAGGTGCAGCACATTGCCGAGAACATCGGTGAATCTCCGCAGAGCATCTGCCCAGTCCAGGCCCTCATCGCGCACCCATCCCCGCACCCAGCCCGCCCTGGCGTTCACCACTGGCAGGCCCAGCGAGTCAACCTGGGCAATCCAGCGCGAGTCCAGCGATGCCGCCCGCCGCCGGGCATGGTCGACAGCGATAGCGATGCCTATCAGCCGGGCACTCGCCGCCGTTGCGCAGCCGTTGCGCGCCTGCCGGCGCAACTCGGCTGGCTGCCATCCGGCAGACCACAGGGAATCAACACGGCCCAGCAGAATACCTTCGACTTCACGCTCAACGACTGCCGCGGGCATGCCCGCCAGTGCGCGTATCCCCGCATCGGTGAGCTCGGCATCACGGCAGTGGTGTGCACGTCTGAGCTCGTACAGCAGCCCACGGACGCTATCGGCGTGAGTGAACAACGGTTCACCGCCGCCAAACGCCGAGAACCCTGACCCATCCCAGGATTCCCCGCCCGCCCGGCCGCTGTGGTCTGGCCTGCCTGCCGGCCCACGGTGAGCCCCCCGCGCCTTCGCCTTCGCCTTCGATCTGACCTTTGCCGCCCGCCGCGCTTTACTGTTTTTCCCCACGACGGGCAAGTATAAGCGGGGTCCTCGTGCCTGGCGGTCCGGACACGCTACGTGTGAACCTCTCGGCCGTGAACGGCCGAGCTTCTAAGGACTAGGCGGGTATCTGGGCCGGTGTGGGCGCTGAGCGTCCACGACCACGTACCGCAAGGTTTGTGGTTGGCTGCGATACGAGCTGTT